>JBEGJG010000230.1:0-2500 GCA_041184705.1 Candidatus Eiseniibacteriota bacterium | reverse complement strand
CCGCCGCGCGCGCGCTCGACGTGCCGCTCTACCGCCACCTCGGCGGTGTGCACGCGCACACCCTGCCCGTCCCCATGATGAACGTGGTCAACGGCGGCGCGCACGCGGACAACAACGTGGACCTGCAGGAGTTCATGATCGTGCCGTTGGGCGCGCCCTCGTTCCGCGAGGGTCTGCGCTGGGGCGTCGAGGTGTTCCACGCCCTGCACGGTGTGCTCAAGAAGCGCGGGCTCGCGACCGCCGTGGGTGACGAGGGCGGCTTCGCCCCCAACCTCGGCAGCAACGAGGAGGCGCTCCAGGTGCTGCTCACCGCGATCGAGGCCGCGGGCTACAAGCCCGGCGAGCAGATCGCGCTCGCGCTCGACGTGGCGTCGAGCGAGCTGTGGCAGAAGGACGGCTCCGGCTACGTGCTCGAGGGCGAGGGCGGCAAGAAGCTGACGAGCGCCCAGATGGTGGACTGGTACGCCGACCTGTGCGCGCGCTACCCCATCGTGAGCATCGAGGACGGTCTGGCCGAGGACGACTGGGCGGGCTGGAACCTGCTCACCCAGAAGCTCGGCACCAAGGTGCAGCTGGTCGGCGACGACCTGTTCGTGACCAACGTGAAGCGCCTGTCGCGCGGCATCGCCGAGAACACGGCGAACTCCATCCTGGTGAAGGTGAACCAGATCGGCACGCTCAGCGAGACGCTCGCGTCGGTGCAGATGGCGCAGCGCGCCAGCTTCACCGCGGTCATCTCGCACCGTTCGGGCGAGACCGAGGACACCACGATCAGCGATCTCGCGGTGGCCACGAACGCCGGCCAGATCAAGACCGGCTCGCTCTGCCGCACCGACCGTGTCGCCAAGTACAACCAGCTGCTCCGCATCGAGGAGCAGCTCGGAACCAGCGCGTACTATCCGGGCCGTCAGGCGTTCCGCGCGCTGCGCTGAACGTCGTCTTCCGCTCCGGCAAGGATGCCGGGGCCGCACGCACAAGGAGGTCCCCATGGCGAAGCGTGACATCGCTCGACGCTTCTTCACCCGCCACATCGGACGCTCGCCGTTCGCGCGCGCGGCGTTCGAGATCCCGCGCTGGCTCGTGGTGGCGGCGATGGTCTACCTCGTGTACGCGCTCGGCATCTCGAACAACAGCGCGCGACGGATCCTCGAGCTCAAGCACGAGATCGGATCCAACCAGGCGGAGGCCACCCGCATGCGCAAGGAGGCCGACGAGATCAACGGTCGCCTCTCGGACCCCGAGAAGCGCCGCTTCCACGCCGAGTCGGTGGCCCGCACGGAACTGGGTTGGGCCGCGAGCGACGAACTCGTGTACCGGTTCCGCGACGACGGCACGGTGGCCGACTCGACGCGCTGAAGCCGACCTCGGCAACGGAACGGCGGCGGTCCCACGAGGGACCGCCGCCGTTCGTCCATCCCGGGAAGTCCCGGCTATAGCCCTATGACGGCCGCCAACCGCAATCCGAACCCGCCCACGTCGAGCGAGGCCGGCTCGAGGGTGATGGGGTCGATCACCGGCTGCCCGGTGGCCTCGTCCACCAGCCCCGCGACCTTGCCGCTGCGGTAGAGCGCCGAGAGCAGCACCGAGTAGCGCGAGGCGAAGAACATGTGCACGCCCGTCTCGGCGTAGTAGCCCGGCGCGTCCTGCGTGCTCGTGAGCTTGTACGACCCACCGAGCTGAACGGTGGTGGCGGAGTCCGCACCCGCGAGCTGCTGCGAGAACGTGGTCCGCGAGTAGGTGTACTGGACGAACCCACCACCCACGAACATGCGGGCCTGGAAGTCGCCCTGGTTGTAGGGCTGTAGGTAGTACGCGGCCCCGACGTGCACCGGCACGGTGAGCAGTTCGGCGCGCACGTTGATCGACTGCCCCAGCGCGGGCAGGTACTCCTTGCCCGACTTGGCGCGCAGCTGGCCGACGCCCGCGTTGAAGGACAGGTTGCGGGTCGCGAAGTACCGCAGCTCGCTGTCGAACAGCCACGAGAAACGGACCTCGGGCAGCGGCTCGTACCCGCGCGGCGGCGGGGCCAGGACGGTACGGTTGTAGAACTCGAGCCCGTCGTTGAAGTCGTCGGCGAACACCTGCGTGGGGATGGCCGACAGCGCGAGGTTCAGCTTGTGGACCTCGGCGGCGGCGAAGGCCACCGACGGGAGGAGCAGGACGACCGTGACGAGAGCCGCGAGGGCTGCGGACCGCGGACGGGACAACGGAACCTCCGTGAGCGTGGGCTGGGGGTCGGGACGATGGGACCCGGTCGGGGCGCGGCAGCATATCGAGCACCCCCCGCCGTGGCAACCACTTGGGGGTGCGGCGAAGATTGTTGATGGTCGCGGGACAACGGGTTAGCCGCCCCCGGGCCCCGGGGGGCCCACGCGATCGCAACGGCTTGCGCGCGCCGAACGCCCTGACGAGGGGCCATCAACAATCTTCGCCGCACAAGGAAGGGGTTGCGAATACGAGGGTTGGCGGGGCCGAGGTCATGCCCCTGACAACCTTCCCC
>JBEGJG010000229.1:0-7272 GCA_041184705.1 Candidatus Eiseniibacteriota bacterium | reverse complement strand
TCCACCGCGATCCCCCCCTGTCTCGCCATCTCGCGTTCCTCCGTCTCGAGTTCCCGTGCCGCCGCAGCCACGTCCGCATGCCCACCGAGCAGCGCCGCGATGACCGCGGACGACGACTCGGGTTCCCGCAGTTCCAGCACCGCCTGCGGGTAGAGCGTCCGGAAGGAGTCCGCCTGCACCGCCACCATGGCCCGCACATCGGGGGCCGCGGCGATCGAGATACGCCCGCTCGTCTCGGAATCTTCCACCGACGGGGCGGTGTCCCGGGGCTGGCATCCTTCCAGAAGGAGGACGGCCGCGAGGGACACGGCGAGACCACGGACCACCAGCAACCGAGAACGGCGCGGGCCCGGGTCGACGAAGTGAGGGAATCCTAGTGAGCGGTGTCCGAGCATGTCAACGGGAACCCGGGGCCTCGGTCACCTGTGGGGAGGCACAGGTTCGTCCTGCTACCGGGAAGGCAGCCGGAGGACACTAGGGAGCGGTCCCGGGGGTGTCAAGAACCGGCGACCCTCCCGCCGAACCGTCACGGGGCCAGTCGGTAGAGCATCCGGGCGAACGCCGCGCTCTCGCGGACGTGGTCCAACCCGGCGATCCAGCACAGGGTGCGCTCCACCCCGATCCCGAACCCCGAATGCGGCACCGACCCGTACCGGCGCAGGTCCTTGTACCACTCGAACGCCGCGTGCGGCAGACCGTGCTCGTCGATGCGCTGCTCGAGCAGGGACAGACTCGACATGCGCTGCCCGCTGCCGATGATCTCGCCGTAGCCCTCGGGGGCCAGGCAGTCGCAGGACAGGCACAGACGCTCGTCGGCCGGGTCGGGCTCCATGTAGAAGGCCTTCACCGCGGCCGGGTAGTTCGTCACGAAGATCGGGGTGTCGTAGCGCTGCGAGAGCTCGGTCTCGTCGGGCGCACCGAAGTCGCTCCCCCACTCGAACTCGCGCCCCGCCTCGTGCAGCATCCGCACCGCATCGTTGTAATGGATGCGCGGGAACGGTCCCGTCACGCGCTCGAGCTTGGTGGTGTCACGCTCGATCACCTTGAGGTCCTCGCGGCAACGATCGAGCACGCGACCCACGGTCGCGATGAGCAGGCGCTCCTCGAGCCCGATGATGTCGTCGAGCTTCGCCCACGCCCACTCGGGCTCCATCATCCAGAACTCGATGAGGTGCCGACGGGTCTTGCTCTTCTCGGCCCGGAACGCCGGGCCCAGGCAGTACACCCGCCCCAGCGCCATCGCCGCAGCCTCCATGTACAACTGGCCGCTCTGCGACAGGTACGCCTTGTCGTCGAAGTACTGGGTCTCGAACAGCGTGGTGGTGCCCTCGCACGCGTTCGGCGTGAAGATGGGGGCGTCCACCAGCGTGAAGCCCTCGGTGTCCATGAAGTCGCGGAACGCCGCGATGATCTCGGCGCGAACCCGCAGGATGGCCTGCTGGCGCGGGGCACGCAGCCAGAGGTGCCGGTGATCCATGAGGAAGTCCACGCCGTGCTCCTTCGGCGTGATCGGGTACTCGGCCGCCACCGAGACCACCTCGAGGTGCGAGAGGCCGAGCTCGACCCCGCCCACCTGACGCGTGTCGGCCTTCACGACACCGCGCACGATGACCGCGCTCTCCTGTGTGAGAGCCTCGCTCGCCGCCCACTGCTCGGCGGACAGGTCCTTCACACCCGCGACGCACTGGATCGAGCCGCTGCCGTCGCGCAGGACGAGGAACTGCACCTTCCCGCTCGAACGACGATGGGTGAGCCAACCGCGGATCTCCACGGTCTGGCCGACCCGGGTACCCGCTTCGCGGATCCGGATCCAGGGGGTCGAGGGCGTCTCGGACTGGGACATGGCAGGGGCTCCCGGGGACGGACCGGTGCGCACGTGGAGGGGCGGTGCAGGTCCGAGCCCCAGCGAAAGGCCCACCCGGGGGGCGGGCCGCGGGACCGCATGGCTCTCAAGGCGTCAGGGCGGGGTGCCGATAACGCCGACGAACCGGACGGTACGGACCGAACCCTCGGAGTGTCAAGGGAATGCACGCCATGAACCGAGCCACGACGGCCCCCCGCCGCGCCGGGGTGACAGACCTCCTCCGCAAAGCCCTCGCGACCGTGACGATGCTCGTGCTCGTCACCGTCCCGACGTTCGCATGGGCGTCCCTCGAGACCGCTCCCGTCGCGTCGGCGACCGCGCCCAGCGACACGGTCTCGGCTTCCGCCACCGCGCCCCTGTCGCCCCCGGAGCTGCGTGACGTCGAGGATTGGGTTCGGTGGAAGCGCGACCGTCAGGTGGATGCGCTGCCCATCGAGGCGCGATTGTTCTACCGCCGCGGCCTTCTGGCGCATCAGTCCGGACAGTCGGCCGAGGCCATCGCCGACCTGCGAGGGGCGATCGAGCTCGACCCGTCGTTCGTCGAACCGCACCTCACGCTGGCCGGTTGGGCGTTCCCGTCCGATGCCGCGCAGGTGCTCGCTCATCTCGGCGCCGTCGCGGCTCTCGTGCGCAACGACTTCCAGCTCCAGTTGGCGCTCGTCGCCAACACGCTCACGATCGGCCTCGAGGCCCTGTTCGCGGGATTGCTGCTCACCGCGCTGTTCGTCCTCGTGCGACGCCGCCACGAACTCGCGCACACCGTCCACGAGGAGCTGTCGCGCTTCATCTCGCGCCGCACGGCGCATTGGTGGGCGCCCGTCGTGGTCGTGTTGCCGTTCCTCGCGGGACTCGGCATCACGCTCCCGGTCCTCGCCCTGCTCGCGTTCCTGTGGAGCCAGCTGCGCGCCCGCGAGCGCGCCCTCACCGTGGCCCTCACCGTCGTCGCGGTGACCGCCCCGTTCGCGACCGGGGCTCTCGATCGATTCACGCAGGCGTTGAGCACCGATTCGGCACCCTTCCACCAGACCCTGCTGGTGCGGGACACGCCCTTCGACGCCGAGCGCCAACAGCGCATCGCCGACGATGCGACGCGTCATCCCGACGACGGGTTCGCCTGGTTCGCGCTGGGCTGGCACGCCCGACGCGGCGGTGATCTCGTGACCGCCGAGCGCGCCTACCGAAACGCCCTGCGGGCCTGGCCCGGCGAAGCCTCCGTCCTCGTCAACCTCGGCAACGTCGAGGCCATGCGCGGTCGCACCGACGCGGCGCTCGCTTCGTACCGCGAGGCTCTGCGACACGACCCCAACAGCGCATCGGCTCACTTCAACGCCTCACAGCTCCACCTGCGCCGGTTCGAGTACGAGGACGCCAATCGCGAACTGCGTGCCGCCTCGGCTCTCGACTTCGACCTCGTGAACCGCTACCAGTCCCGCACCGGGGCCTCCGGTCTGCTCCCGCTCGTGGATGCGTGGCCGGCGCCGAGCGTGTTCTGGACGACCCTGGCCCGCACCCCGATCCCCGCTGGGACGACCCCGCTCCCGTTGCTGCTGCGGGGACGGATCGAGGCGACCGGTTGGCCGTTCTCGATCGCCACGCTCGCCGTCGTGCTGGGCTTCGTGCTGCTCGGTCGCTGGCAGATGCGCCGTCTTCCGCTGCGCCAGTGCCACAACTGCTCGGTCGTGGTCTGCCGTCGGTGCGCTCGCCGCCGTCGCGAGACCATGCTTTGTCCCGCCTGCGACCGGATCGCGGCCGGCGCCACCACGGTGGAGTTCTCGAAGTCGCTGTTGCAACGACACCGCAACCAGCACACGCTCGTCCCCGGCTACGGACTCGTCGCGCACCACCGCGTCTTCGGTCCCACCGCCATCCTGGCCACCACGTGGTTCCTCGGGCGTCTGCTCTCGGGAGCTCCGATGCCGTACTCGCTCACCCCGCGCCTGTCGCTTCCGGGCTCCGAGCTGCCGCCGCAGTTCCTGTTCGTGGCTCTGGTCGTGGTGCAGCTCTGGTCGCTGACCGCCTATCTCGTCGTCATGGCCCGCGACCGTCGTCGCGAGGCTCAGCTCGAAGCGGCCACCCGTGGCCGCATCACGCAGTCGACCGCCCGCACCACCGGGCTGGCGGCCTGAGGTCCACATGGCACTCCAAGGCAATCTCCGCGACTTCTCCGCGATGGAGATCCTGCAGCTCGTCGGCTCCCAGCGGAAGTCGGGCTGCCTCGTCATGGAATGGGGCGCCGAGCGCTTCCTCGTCTGGGTGCTCGACGGGCGGATCGTCTCGACGCGAACGCTGGGTCCGCTCAAGGACGACGCGCTCGCCCTCTTCCTGCGCAAGGTCCATCGCCTCTCGGACGAGCAGTTCAAGGGGTTGCTCGCACTCAACGCCGAGACCAAGCGAGACCTCGAGGACCTGCTCCTGAAGGGTCGCTACGTGGACGAGGAGACGCTCGGCATCCTCGTGGAGCGTCAGATCCTCGACGACCTCTCCCGCATGGTGCGCTGGGAGAACGGAACCTACCGTTTCGACCCCGCGAGCCGCTGGCCTCACCCGCCCCTCACCTCACTCAGCGTCGAGAGCGGGCTCATGGAAGCCGCCCGTCGCACCGACGAGCACCGTCGTTTCGTGAGCGTGTTCAAGGACCCGTACGCCATCCTCGCGATCAAGGACGTCCCGCCGGCCGATGAGCCGCTCTCGGACGAGGAGCGCGAACTGTTCTCGATCGTGGACGGACGGAGAACGGTAGCCGAGATCGTCGAGGCCGCGCCCCTCGTCGAGTTCGAGGCCTACGAGTCGCTGAACCGCATGATGGAGTCGAATTGGTTGGAGTTCGCGGGTCGCCGCGACCCCGGCCAGACGGCGGGTCCCACCGTGGTCGCGCGCGAGACGCGTTCGCGCGACGGGCGTGTGCGCGAACTGGTGGTCGCCGTCGCGGTCGTGGCGGTGGTGGGACTCGCGCGGTTCGGGGCGAACCACCTGCCCACGACGACCGTCCCCGCGGGTCACGACGTGCATGCCGAGGCCGAGGTGCGTGACATCCGGCACGCGGTCGAGTTGTTCGCGCGCGAGCACGGCCACCTACCGGCGCGTCTGGTGGACCTCGCCGAGGACCACTGGATCGATGAGCGTCATCTCACCGTTCCGGGATACGTGCTGCGGTATCGCGTGCTCGAGGGTGGGGCTCGCTACGAGTTGGCGCTGCAGCCCGATCGCTGACGCCGCGACAGGAAACGGACGACGCCCCCGGGGAGCACGCGCTCACTGGGGGCGTCGTTCATCCGCGGGTGCGATCAGTCCTGCTGCGCGAGGAACCAGCGCACGGCGGCCGGGAGGTCGTCGCAGACGAGGTCGGCCGGACGAGCGCCCTCGGCGCGTACCGCTCCCTCCTCCTCGCGTCCGTGTCCGGTCCGCACCAGAACCCCGGCGGCTCGGGCCGCATGCCCGGCGTCCACGTCGAGCCACTTGTCGCCGACCACGGCTGAAGCCACGAGCGACAGGCGCAGGTCGTCCGCCGCCTCGCGCAGCATGCGCGTGCCCGGCTTGCGGCAATCGCACGCCGCCTCGGGGGCGTGAGGGCAGAACCGCACGGCGTCCAGTTCCACACCCTCGGCACGCAGCAACTGACGCATACGGGCCATGACGGCGTGGACGCGCGATTCGTCGAACCATCCGCGCCCCACCCCCGCCTGGTTCGACACCACCACGACGGGATGGCCGGCCGCACGCACCACGCGGAGCGCCTCGGCTACGCCCGGGAGCAACTCCACCCCCTCGGGGTCCGAGAGGTGGTGACGCTCGAAGATGAGCGTGCCATCGCGATCCACGAACAACGCACTGCGGCCCGGCCCCGCGACGCGGCGCGCGATGGCGCGTTCGCATGCGCGTTCGAGCAGCTGCGTGTCGGGCCGCAGTTCGGGCGGGCCGTCACCCGATTCGGCCGCCCAGAGCGCGAGGCGCTCGTGATCGTGCTCGGCCACGCGCGCGAGGAACACCGGGACCTCGTGCTCGGCCACCAGGCCCCACGCCCCGCTCATCGCGAACGCCCAATGGTCGAACGGCGACCAGCGCCCATGCGCATCGGCGTCGAGCTGCAGCACGAGGGCGCGGGCATGGCCCTGCACCGCTCGCCACGCCGCCGCGAGCGGGCGCGAGCCCAGCACCACGTCGCAGGGTTGCGCTGAGGTGCCGGCCACGACCACGTGCCCGCGGGCCACGAGCCCCTCGAGCGCACGTGCGAGACGTGCCGGCATGGGACCGGCGAGCGCGATCCTCATGCGGCCTCCGCGAGCAACGCGTCGGCCGCACGCAGCACCATCGGCACACCGATCGCATCCAGACAGCGCGTGCCGATGGAACAGCGCCGTTGCCAGCACGGGGAGCAGACCGGTGCGCGGTGCAGGATGCGCACGTGCGGTCCACGCGCGGCCGTCCAACCGCTCGCGGCCGAACCGTAGATCTGGATCGTCGGCGTCCCGGCGGCCGCGGCGAGATGCGCGAGCCCCGAATCATTGCACACGGCGAGTCGCGCGCCGGCGGCGAGCGCGAGCAGGCCCGGCAGTGTGGTGCGACCGGCGACCGGGATCGCGGCCCCGCCGCTCATGCGCACCACCTCGGCGCAGGCGGCCGCCTCGGAGGCGGTGCCGCACACGAGCACCGGCAGTCCCCGGTCGGCCAATCCACGCGCGGTGGCCGCGAACCGGTCGGGGAACCATTCCCGCGCGGGTCCATAAGCCGAACGCGGGCCCATGATGGCGTAATCGCCCGACACCCCCGACTCGTCCCGGATGCGCTCGGCCTCGGCGCGTCCGCCGTCGGAGGCCTGGAGCACCGGTAGGCCCTCGGCCTCCCGAACGCCCAGCAACGCGGCGAGGTCCAGGAACTCATCGCTCTGATGGCGATCGCCTCGAGGGGCGCGCGCCGGGGCGTGGGTCAGGAGAAAGCGGCGGCCCTCGCCCCGGAAACCGATCCGCGTGGCCGCGCCCGAGCGCCACGCCAGCCATGCGCTCGAGAACGAACCCGGCAGCACGAACGCGACCTCGGGCCGGAACTCCCGAGCGACGCGGACCGCGTCGCGCCGAGCCGAAGCGTCGCGCGTGACCGGGACCAGGGCGTGCAACAGGCCCTCGTCCATGAGCGGTGAGCACAACGCCGCCGGGCCCACGCCGAGCCGCTCGGCCTGCGGCCACGCGTGTCGCAGCGCCCACAGGAACGGTCGCGCCATGACGACGTCCCCGAGCCAGTTCGGCAACCGAACGAGCACTCGCGACGGCGTCATGCGGACCTCAGTAGCTGCGCGCGAAGAGAGCGATGCGATGACCCGCTCGGGCCACGGACTCGTAAGGCGTGGTGTCGAACGGCATGCACCGCAGCGTCGCGCCGGTGCGCTGCTTCACCTCGGCCTCGAACTCCGCCGA
>JBEGJG010000228.1:0-3782 GCA_041184705.1 Candidatus Eiseniibacteriota bacterium | reverse complement strand
GCGTCGGCACCGTGCAGGACCTCCGGACGAAGTCGCGTTTCGTGCGCATCTCCGCGGCCGGTCTGCGCGAGAGCCATCCGCACGACGTCAAGATCACGAAGGAAGCGCCCAACTACGAGGCGCGCTGACCGCCTTCGAACGGCGCGTCCGCTTCGTTCGCTCCTCGCTCCGCCAGCGTTCCCCGAACGGAACCCGGCTGTCGAACGCCCGCGCGACGAGTCTCGCGCCTTCGCACTTCGTTCGCGTCCGACGCGTGCGGTCCGAGTCGCCGGAAGTGCGCGCCGCGGTCACGGCTTCGTTCGCCTCGGGGTGAGGATCCTTGTGTCGTGGGGCGCGCTCATCCCTCGCCGACCGGTCCCCTGCGGAGCACGACATTGGTCCCTTCGGCGACGCACGATTCCGGATGCGCGTTGGTCCTCGAGCGGTTAGAGTGCGCGCTCCCGAGGGTCGAGCGTCGAGCGCTCCCCGAGGGACATCGCGCACCACGTTCGTCGTGTCGAACTCTCTACCGGGGGGGAGTCCATGCGTTCGTTCGGGAGTCTTCGAGGCAATCCCACGCTGCGCTCCATGGTCCAGCAGACCGCGCGTCGCCGCATGTACGCGACGATCCTGCCGGCGCCCGATTCGGATGAGCGCAACCTCACCAACACGCGCGAGTTCTTCGAGCGACTCCACGACACGCTGCTGCCGAGCATGGCGCACGTGGACGACACGCCCGAAGGGGCGTTGCGCTACTTCGGTTCGTCGGCGATGCGCCTGTGGGCGTTCGTCACCCCGAACGCCACCGCGCTCGCCTACGATCAGGCTGAGACCCCGTCGCAGATCCGCGAGCGTGCGAGGCGCTGGCTCAACTGTCTCGCCACGCGCACCGCGCCCGGACTCGCGAGCCCGCACTGGGGGCATCCGGTGTACGGCGCGCGTCTCGACCCGCACTCGGGGCGGCTCGACGTGGTGTGGTCGAACCCGGGCGAGTGGTGCGACGCGGTGCTGCGCGGTGTGCTGCCGCCGCGCGAGCACGACCGTCCCCTCGAGTGGGCGCTCGGCTAGAGCGTCGGCCCCCCGCTCGCGTGGGGGAGATTCCGTATCGGACGAGCGAAAGGCCCCGGGCGCGGTGCGCTCGGGGCCTTCGCGTCCGTCCAGCGGCGATGGCCGGGGACGGCGGATCCGGTGGGCTCAGGGCTTCGGGAACTCGAAGCGGAAGCTCGGGTCGAGGGCGCGGATCTCGTTGACCACGCGCTCGACGTCCTCCTGCGTGTTCGCGTCGGGGTTGCGGCGCCACGCGTCGAAGCGGTCGAGCAGCTCGTCCTGCTTGGCGCGCAGCAACTCCTGCTGCGCGTGCTCGTCCACCGCGCGCTCGAGGTGATAGACCTCGCCGCGCGACAGTCGCTGCGCCAGGTCGAGGTACTCGCCGCGCATGTGCGACAGGATGCGCAGGTACTTGTCGAAGCCCTTCGAGAGCTTCTCGAGCACGTCGGAGACGCCCGCGTTCTTGCGGTGCATCTGCTGCGAGTACGTGTAGGCGAAGTGGTAGTAGGTCTTGCCGCGCCCGATGTAGGCCTCCTCGTTCGGCTGCACGCGCGGGCGGGCGCCGCCGGCGAGTGCCGGATTGTCGAAGATGCCGATCGAGACGAGCAGGAAGTCGGCGTTCGTCTTGTAGATGCGGTACTTCAGGCGCGCATCGGCCGAGGTCGAGAGCCGACGGAACACGTCGGTGTCGTACTTCGACAGGAACTTGCGCGACTGCTCCACGTACTCGGGGTTGATGAACGAGTGGAGCAGGTGCGCCAGATAGACGTTCACGTCCTCGTCGTACCCGTCGGTGTTCGAGACCAGCCCCGTCTCCATGCGGCTGTACAGGAGACAGTTGATCATGAAGTGGTACGTGGGCTGGAGATCCCGACGATGGTCGGTGAGATCGACGTAGTGACGGGGGTCCATGTGCGGCCTCGCCTGCGGGGGAGTGAGGAGGTTGCCATCCGAGAGGTGCCGAGCCCCCTCCGATGGATACCCAGAGCATCGGCCGTGCCATGGGTGGCGTTCAGCGTTTCGTGACGTGAACGCCACGGCCACGGTCCTCATGCGTCCGTGAGGCGATGCGTGAAGCCCTTGGGCCACGCGAAGGTGGGCGTGTCCACCCGGTCCGACGGGGCATCCGGCCCGTTCCGCGCGTTCCGCCGCGCGCGATCACCCCTCGTCGCGCGTGCGTCGTCGGCGTCGGCCGTGCATCGTGCGAATCGCAATGCCGTCCGGACGTGCGCGCGCGCGTCGGTCATGAACGGGCGACCCCGCTGCGCCGCTTGAGGATGGGCGTGCATCAGCAGCCCGGGCACAGGGTCCTGTCGTGGTCCGCGGACGCCGTCCCCATGGGGAGCGGATGTGAATTGTCCCCGTGATGGCAATGCGGGGATGCGGGGCATGGGCTTTGCGTGGTGGAATGGAGGAGACGGCCCCGCCCTCGTGACGCTTCCCCGGCGTCCTCACCCTTGCTCTGGATCCCCGCCGCCATGTCCCGTGACCTGCTTCCCGACGACGAACCCATGACGCCCCCCATCGGGCCCGGCCTCCGGCTGCGGCTGTGGGCGGGGTGCCTCTCCGGTTCGCTCCTCGCGGGTGCCGGGGTGGCCTGGGTGCTCTGGAGTCCCAGCACCCCCGTTCAGCCCGACGCGGTGTTCGCGACCCTCGTGGTCTCGTGCGGACTCTCGCTCGTGGTGGGTGCGGTGCTCGCGCTCTGGCTCGATCATCATCTGACCGGCCATCTGCGCGGCCTCATCGTGGGTCTGCGCTCGGGGCGTTCGAGCGATCTTCGCGGCCTGCCTGCCGATTTCGGCTGGGGCGAGTTGTCCGCGCTGGGCGATGCCGTGCAGGAGTCGCTCGACCGACAGGTCTTCGATGCGCGCGCCGTGGCCGATCTGGATCGCACCCGCCGTCAGATGGCCGAGTTGCGAGCCCGCCTCGAGGCGTGGGTCGCGGGGGGCGAGTTCGAGCCCACCGATTCGTACGAGGGCGAGGTCGGCGGTCTGGCCGCACTCGTCGCCGCCGGCGCGGGTCGATCGAACGGCGCCGACGAGGCCCAGGTGGATGCCGCGCGCCGACTGGCTGCCGCGCTCACGGTAGTGGTGCGCGAGGCGCACGACGTCGCGGCTCAGGCCGAGCGCGGCTTCGTCGAGGCGACCTCGTTGCAGACCTCGGTGCGCGAGTTGCAGCGACTCTCGGGCGAACTGGATCACGCGCTGGCCGCTTCCATCGCCACGCCCGCGACGGGTCCCGACCCGATCGCCGAGCGCGCACGGCAGGCGCTCGAGGACCTGGTCGAGGCTTCCGCCACCAGTGTGGATTCGCTGGGGCAGGGGTTGTTGCGCGTTCACGACATCTCGGAACTGGTGCAGCGGCTCGCGAACCGCGCCACGCTCATCGCCATCCAGACGCTGTCCGGCACCGGTGACCCCGCCACGGCCGCCGAGGAACTCAAGCACCTCGCGCGCGACGTGCGCGAGGCGACCGACCGCACCCAGGCCTACACCGACGAGATCGACGCCGCCGTCACGGCCGCCGATGCCGCGATGCGCGAGGCGCGCACGCGTGCGATCGAGCGCCTGTCGGCGCCCGAGCCCGTCGAGGCGGCCCCGACCGGTGCACGTGCACCCGATACGGCTCGTCTCATGGAGCGCGTGCTCGAGATGGTGCGCGACGCCTCCGCCAAGGGCGAGCGCGTCTCGGCGGCGAGCGAGCGCGCCTCGAGCATGGCCGAGCGCATCGCTCGCCGACTCGAGGGCGATGCCACC
>JBEGJG010000227.1:0-3979 GCA_041184705.1 Candidatus Eiseniibacteriota bacterium | reverse complement strand
GCTCGCTCCTCGAGCTCCACCCAGCGGGCGAGCGCGGCCTCGAGGTCGCGCTCCACCTGCTCCGCCTGCGAACGCAGGGCCGCCACCTCGGCGGCGCGTTCGGCGTACGTGGCCGGATCGGCGAGCACCGCGTAGAGCTCGGTCTTCTCGGTCTCGAGGCGCTCGATGCGCGCGGGCAGCCCGGCGAGCTCGTGCTTCTCCTTGAACCCGAGTCGCCCGGGACGGGACTCCACCGGTGTCGAGCGCGCACTCGGTGCGGACCGTTCACGACGCGGCGCGGCCGTCTCGCGCACGGGGCGCTGTCGAACCCAGTCGGCGTGGCCGCCCACGTACTCCTTCCACACGCCGTCACCCTCCCACGCCCACGTCGAGGTCACGACCTCGTCGAGGAACGCGCGGTCGTGGGACACCACGAGCAGCGTGCCGCGATACTCGAGCAGCAGGTCCTCGAGCAGCTCCAGCGTCTCGAGGTCGAGGTCGTTGGTGGGCTCGTCGAGCACGAGCAGGTTGCAGGGCCGCGCGAGCAGCCGCGCGAGCTGCAGCCGGTTGCGTTCGCCGCCCGAGAGCTTGGTGAGCGGCCCGCGGATCTGCTCGTCGGTGAACAGGAAGTCGCGCAGGTAGCCGTTCACGTGGCGCTGGCTCCCGTCCAATTCGATCGTCTCGCGGCCCTGCGCCACGTTCTCCCCCACGCTCAACGTGGGATCGAGCGTCTCATGCAGCTGCGAGAACCGTGCGACCTCGAGTCGCGTGCCCGGCGTGACGGTGCCCGCCGAAGGCTCGAGCTCGCCCAGCAGCAGACGCAGCAACGTGGTCTTGCCGCAACCGTTCGGCCCCAGCAGACCGATGCGATCGCCGCGCATCACCGTGGCGTCGAAGCCCTGCACGATGCGGCGATCGCCCCAGGCGAAGTCGAGCCCGCGACAGCGCAGCACCACGCGCCCCGAGCGCTCCGACTCGACCAACGCGCCCTGCGCGACCCCGGCGGCCTCGCGTCGCGCCGAACGTTCGCGACGCATGGCCTCGAGGGCCTTCACGCGACCCTCGTTGCGCGTACGACGGGCCTTGATGCCGCGCCGCACCCACGCCTCCTCCTGCGCCAGCCGACGGTCGAACGCCTCGGCGTGCGCAGCCTCGACCTCGGCCTCGTGCTCGCGCCGTTCGAGGTAGGCATCGTAGCCGGACTCGTAGCGCCGCAAACGACCGCGATCGAGGTCGAGGATGCTGGTGGCGAGTGCCCGCAGGAAGCCGCGATCGTGCGTCACGAACACCAGTGCACCGCGCCACTCGCGCAGCGCGGACTCGAGCCGCTCGATGGTCTCGACGTCGAGATGGTTGGTGGGCTCGTCGAGCAGCAGCACGTCGGGCTCGACGGCCCACGCCGCCGCCAGCAACAGACGGCGCTTGCGCCCGGCGCTGAAGCCCGCGACCGGATCGCCGAGCGGCACGTCGAAGCGCGCCGCGGCACGCTCGATGCGCGTCTCCAGCTCCCACGCACGATCGTGCGCGTGCGCGTCGCAAGCCTGACGCAACCACTCGAACGCCGTCCCGGCGAGCTCGCCGGGGACGTCCTGCGGCAGGGAGCCCACGCGCACGCCCACCGCGCGCTGGACGCGACCGGAGTCGGGCGGCTGCACGCCCTCGAGCACGCGCAGCAGCGTGGACTTGCCCGCACCGTTGCGCCCCAACAGCCCCAGCCGCTCACCGGGCTCGAGGTGCAGGTCCACGCCCTCGAGCAGTCGCTGACCGCCCAGCTCGAGCGTGACGTCGTACAGGCTCAGCAGCGGCACGCCGACACCCCCATGCGTTCGGACAGGACCGGGAACGCGACCGCCGTGCGCGCGAAGGCACGCACGGCGGTGCGGGACGACGGGACGCGGAGGATCAGACGGCGAACGCCTCGGCGCGCCAGCTCAGACCCAGCTCGCTCGGCGGTGCCATGTAGCCCAGCATCGCGCTCGCGGCGACCACGCTGGGCGAGGCGAGATAGCCCTCGCCACCCAGCCCCATGCGGTTCGTCCAGTTGCGGTTGAAGCTCGTGATGGCGCGCTGGCCCGGCTTGAGGGCGTCGGGGCCCTGGCCGAAGCACGGCCCGCACCAGCTCTGACGGATGCCACCGCCCACCGAGCGGAACACCTCGGCGATGCTCTCGCCGTCGAGACGCGGATCGGGGCGCTCGATCTGGTGCTTCACGCCACCCGAACCGGGGAAGATCACGAACTCCTTCGCGGCACGCGCGAGACCCTGGGCACGGGCGGCCTTGATCACGAGGGCCGCCGACAGCAGGTCGTCGTAGCCACCGTTGGTGCACGACCCGATCATGGCCTTGTCGAACGTGATGCGCTCGTGCGCGACCTCCTCGGCCGGGAACGCGTTGCCGGGGCTGAACGGCTTCGCGATCATCGGGCGCACGTCGGACAGCTCGAGCGTCTCGTCGATCGCCCACTGCACGTCGGCGCCGGGCGCGATGCGCGGGTACGGCAGGTTCGTCATGCCCTTGGCCGCGAACCACGCGTAGGTGATGTCGTCGGGCGCGAAGATGCCGTTCCAGCTCTCGGCCTCGGCCATCATGTTGCAGATCGTGTTGCGGTACGCGATCGGCAACTGGTGCTGCGCGTCCACGAACTCCACGCTCATGCCCTGCGACTGCTTGGCGCCCCAGCGGCGCAGCAGCTCGAGCACGAGGTCCTTGCCGGTGACCCACGGCTGCAGCGTGCCGCGGAACGTCACACGGCGCGGCGCGGCCACCGTGGTGTAGATGTGGCCGGTGCTCCAGCCGAACCCGAGCGTGGTGGAGCCCACGCCGATGCCGATCGCGCCGTAAGCGCCGTAGGCACGGCTGTGCGAATCGGCCCCGGGGATCATCATGCCCGGATGCACGAGCCCCTGCTCGGGGAAGTAGAAGTGGAAGATGCCGTCGCCGGGCGTGGCGTAGTACGGCTTCTCGATCCCGTGCATGGCCGCGAACTGGCGACCGATACCGGTCTGCTTGTCGTCGGAGTCCACACCCGTGAACACGAAGTGGTCGTTCGCGATGGCCAGCTGGCGCGGCCAGATCGTGTTGCCACCGGTGATCTGGTTGAAGGTGTGGATCGAGAACGGCGCGGTGCCGTCGGAGGCCGGCAGCAGGTCGGCGTAGACGCGCAGCGTGGCACCGGCGCGCACCTCGGCCTGCTTGTCCACACGGTGCGCCCACAGGATCTGCTCGCTGGTCGTGAGACGACGCGCGGTGTCGGCGTCGGGCCACACGATCTCGGGCGTGCGCGCGGTGGACTCGCGGAACTCGCGGCGACCGATCGCGAAGATGCCGCCCGAGCGACGGATCTCGTCCTCCTTCGCCGTGAGCGGCACCGGGTCGTAGGTGCGCGAACGCGTCACGTTGACGAGACGGCGCGAGCCGGGATCGAACGTGAACTCGTCGCCGTCCTGCGCGTCGGCCACCGCCTCGGGGCTCTGCACGACGTGCAGACCGAGGTTGAAGGCGTTGCGGCGGAAGATGTCGCCCATGTTGTGGCCGCAGACGACGACCATCGTGAGCCCCTTCTCCTCGGCCACACCCTTCAGGCCGGCCGGGCTCATCTCGCGCGAACTGCCGATCGCGAACCGGTCGCCGGCGATGAGGAACGTCTCGCCGCGATGCACGCGCGTGCGGAAGTCGGGCATGAGGTAGCGGAAGCTGCCCGCCTTCCAGCGCTCGTCGAGCGTCTCGAGCGACTCGCTCACGCAGTCGGCCGCGGGCGTGATCTGGTCGGTGTCGATCGCGTCGAGCTTGATCGCGTCGAGCTTCTTGCCCGGCACCTTCGGGTCCCAGAAGACGAGCGCCTTGCCGCTCACGAGCGGCATCCCCGAGGCGGCGGGATCGGCCACGGCGTCCGAGGGACGCGGACCGGGCAGGGAGTCGAGCGTGACACCGGGCTTGAGACGAGCGGGCTGCAGCGTGTGCATGGAGGGGGCCCTCGACCGTCGCGAGGCGTCGCGCGGG
>JBEGJG010000226.1:0-3797 GCA_041184705.1 Candidatus Eiseniibacteriota bacterium | reverse complement strand
GGGCGCAGGTCGGACGGTCGGCGGCCCTCGTCGAGCACGGCGGGGCGGAACCGGTAGAGGAGACCGTCGTCGCGGTCCTCGGTGAGGTAGGCGTAGCCCGTCACCGGGTCCACCGCGATCGCCTCGTGGCGGAAGCGGCCCATCGCCACCAGCGGGACCGGGTCCACCAGACCCTCGGCGCGCGAGTCCACCTCGAAAACGTATCCGTGGCGTCGCTCCACGCCCTCGTCGAGGTCGGCGTTCGACGGGTCGGCGCCCGGCACGAGCGGCATGTACACCGCCTCCTCACCCGTGAGCCACGACCCCCACGGCGTCGTACCGCCGCCGCAGTTGCGGCTGGTGCCCGACAGGCTCGCGAACGAGCGCACGAGGTTGCGGTCGCGGTCCACCCACAACGTGGTCGTGCCGCCGGTGACCTTCGCGTCGTACGGCCGCGCCCGCGACGGATCCACCGCCGGGCCGTCGCCGAGGTTCATCTCGTGGTTGCGCACCAGGATGGTCATGCCGTCGGGGCCGGGGAACGCCCCCATGCCGTCGTGCAGTCCGGGCGTGGGGTCGCCGTTCGAGAGCAGCGACGGGTGCCGCGCCCCGTCCAGGTGCGAGGTCAGCGCACCCGGCGAGAGCAGGCGGTAGTCGAAGCCCGCGGGCAGGTCGAACAGCCCCGCCGGGTCGGGCACGAGCGGGCCGTAGCCGAGGGCGGTCGCGCGCGGTCCCTTCGCCATGGCGGCGAGCGCGGGAAGCGCCCCGTCGGGGGCCATGAGGCCGGAGACCGTGAGGAGCGTGCTGCGCAGGAACCGGCGGCGCGAGAGGGTCATGGGAAAAGCATGAGCGTTGCCGGTTCGGGGCGCAATCCCGGGGGTGTGTAGTCCGGGTTCCCGAGGGGATGCGAACGGGTGGGCGGACGGGCGGTTTCCTGTTGTCCGCGCCCGCGCCGACCCACCACAATCCCCGTTCCCCTTGGGCCCGGCGCCGGTCGTTGGGCTTCCCCCGAACCACGAGGTCGCCATGCCCCTTCGCTACCCACTCCTCGCCGCGCTGCTCCTCGTCCTCACCACGTCGCTCGCGCAGGCTCAGACCTGCTCGCCCGGCAACTTCGGGACCGGTGGTGTCGAGCCCTGTTCGTCGTGCTCGCCCGGGTTCTTCCAGCCGAGCAGCGGGGCCACCTCCTGCCTCGCCTGCTCACCGGGCGCCTTCGCGTCGTCGTCGGGTTCGATGTTCTGCAATCTGTGCCCGCCCGGCACGGTCACGCCCTTCCCCGGCATGATCGCGTGCAACACCTGCCCCGACGGCTCGATCGCCCCCGGGCCCGGCTACGCATCGTGCACCCCGTGCGATGCGGGGTTCACCTCCAACGCCACGCACACCGAGTGCGTCGCGGTCTCGACCGCGATCCGCGCGCGCGGTTGGGCGCAGCTCAAGCGGCTCTACCACCACCGCTGATCGCATCCTCACGCGCGAACGCCCGCCTCGGGAGTGCCGAGGCGGGCGTTCGTGTGTGCGGGTGGGGGTTCGGGATCAGGGCGTGACGGGTGCCATGCCGAGACGCCAGCGCAGGAACTGCAGCAGGTCGGCGTTGTCCGCGATGCTCTTGTCCACGCTCTTGCCGCCCGCGTGGCCGGCGTTCACGTCGTAGTGCAGCAGCACCGGGTTCTCGCCGCCCAGGGCCTGCATGCGCGCCGCCATCTTGCGAGCGTGCAGCGGGTCCACGCGCGTGTCGGCGTCGCCGGTCACGAACATCACCGCCGGGTACTTCACGCCCGCGCGCACGTTCTGGTAGGGCGAGTACGCGCGCAGCCAGTTGAACTGCTCGCGGTCCTCGGACGAGCCGTACTCGGGCACCCAGAAGCGCGCCACGAGGAAGCGGTGGTAACGCAGCATGTCGAGCAGCGGCACCTGGCACAGCACCGCGCCGTACAGGTCGGGGCGCTGCGTCATGGCCGCGCCCACGAGCAGGCCGCCGTTGCTGCCGCCGTTGATCGCGAGGTTCTTGCGCAGGCAGATGCCGCGCGTGAGCACCCACT
Source organism: Candidatus Eiseniibacteriota bacterium (assembly GCA_041184705.1). Taxonomy (GTDB): domain Bacteria; phylum Eisenbacteria; class RBG-16-71-46; order RBG-16-71-46; family RBG-16-71-46; genus JAIOPA01. The sequence continues at coordinate 1,776 of JBEGJG010000226.1, read as the reverse complement.
GCGTGACGTTGAGGAAGTCGTCGAACGTGCGCTGCTTGTTCTCGAGCATGCCGCCGCGATGCCACGCCTCGCCGAACTCGGAGCCGCCGCGCAGGTTGGTGCTCACGTACACGCCGCCCAGTTCCAGCCACGACGCCACGAACGGGGTGAACTGCGAGGTCACGCTCACGTTGAAGCCGCCGTAGCCCCCCATGAGCACGCGGTTGCTGCCGTCGAACGGCATGCCCTTGCGGGCCACCACGAAGAACGGGACCTTGGCGCCGTGCGTGCTGCGGATGCTGAACTGGCGGATCTCGAACACGTCGCTCGGGAAGCTGGCCGCCGACCGCCACCACGTCTCGGCCGCGCCGGTGTGGAACGTGTAGCGGTACAGGGTGGGCGGCTGGATGAACGACGAGAACTGGAAGTAGCCGTCGGTGCCGGCCCACTCGCCGCTCATCGCCGACAGCGTGCCCATGTCGGGCAGCGGCAGGTCGCTGCCACCGCTGCCGTCGAGCGAGTACACGCGCATGCGCGAGACCACGTTCTGCAGCACCGTCACGTACAGACGCCCGCCGGCCAGCGTGACGCTCTGGATCACCGCGTCGGGCGACTCCGGCACCACGGTGCGCCAGTGTTCGGGCTGCGGCTTCGTCGCGTCGGCCATCAGCACGCGGCGGTTCGGGGCCTGCCAGTTCGTCTCGATCACGAGCCGGTCGCCCGCCAGGTCGGCGCGCAACGAGGCGCGCAGCGTGTCGGCCACGGTCACGAACGGGCCGTTGCGCTCGAGGTTGCGCAGGTAGAGGCGCTGGTCGTCGCCCGACGAGCCCACCGACACGGTCACGAGCAGCCAGCGACCGTTCTCGCTCACACGCGCGTTGAGCAGCATGCCGGGCGTGAGCCCGTCGCCGAACACGACCTTGTCCTTCGCGGGATCGTCGCCGATGCGATGCCAGCGCAGGCGCGGGCCCTCGGACGACCAGCGCGAGTACCACAGCGCGCGCCCGTCGCGGTCGAACGCGACGCTCGTGTAGCGGCCCTTCGGCAACGCCCCGGGCAGGTCGCGGCGCGCGTCCACGTCGTACAGGCGCAACTCCACCTCGTCCTCGCCGCCCTTGCGGATGCCGTAGGCCATGCGTTTGCCGTCGCGCGAGACGGCGAGCAGCGTGACGCTGGTGGTGTGGTCGGCCGACAGCGCGTCGGCGTCCACCAGCATCACGTCGGGACCGTCGTGGCGCTCGCGCATCACGATCGAGGGCTGCTGCCGGTCGGCCGCGCGCGCGGTGAGGAACAGCCGCGCGCCGCGCACCACCGGGACGCTGCGCGTGTCGGTGCGCGTGTACTTCGCGAGCACCGCCTCGACGTCGGCGCGCCCGCCCACGCGCGCGAGCTGCTCCTGCGTGTGCGCCATCTGTGCGCGCACCCAGTCCCGCGTCTCGGGCGAGTCCTTGTCCTCGAGCCAGCGGTACGGGTCCTCGACCGGGACGCCGTGCAACGAGTCCACGACGACCTGCGCGCGCGTCGGTGGCGGCGTGGTGGCGTGAGCGGACGGGGTCGCGAGCAGGAGGAGCGCGAGCAGCCACGGGAGACGCGGGGACATCGGGGGTTCCTCGGAGCGGGTGGGGATCAGCGCCAGCGCAGGTACGGTTGCACGTCCTGCGCGGCGTTTCGGAAACCGGAGGGCTGGGTCACCACGCCGGTGGCGCGCGACCACAGGTACAGATCGGACTGCCCGCCGCCGCCGGTGCGGTCGGACTGGAACACGATGCGCGAACCGTCCGCGCTCACCGCGGGATG
>JBEGJG010000225.1:0-3812 GCA_041184705.1 Candidatus Eiseniibacteriota bacterium | reverse complement strand
GAGCGGTACACCAGCGTGTGGCGCTTGGCCGGGTCGCGCGGGTCCAGCCACGACTGACGCTCGATGCGCCGCGGCTCGTAGCCCTCCTCGACGAGCAGCTTGCGACCGTCGCCGGTGAACATGAGGCCCTCGACCGGGAACTCCGCGGTCGTGACCTCGACGGGCGCCCCCGTGAACGGCGCGTCGAGGCGCAGCAGGACGTCGGTGCCGGGCGGGGGCAGCGCGGTGTCGCGCACGGCCGCCTGCGGCTTCGCGCCCGGCGTGTCACGCCAGCTCATGTACCAGAGCGAACGGCCGTCGGGTGCGAACGCGAACTCGCGCGGCCCGAGCGGGGCCACACTCGCGATCGCGCTGCGATCGTTGAGCGGCACGTCCCCCACGACGATCGCGGGACCACCCTCGGCCGACCACAACTCGACCCGGCGCGGGAACAGCGAGACCGGGAACCCGATGGGCGCCGGGCGCGCGAAGCGCCGCACCAGCAGCACGCGCTCGTCGGGCGACAGCGTGGCGCCCGCGAGCGCGACCGGCTCGCCCCACGGACGCGGCGCACCGCCCGCAGCCGGCACCCACGCCAACTGCGCGGTCACCACGTGCTCGAACGCGGCCTGGTCGTCGGGCGTGCGCAGCACGTCGCGCGCGACGCGCTGGGGCGTCGGGCGGCCCGCGGAGCGACGAACTTCCGGGCCCTTCGGTACGCGCGACGCGGCCGCGGGCGCGGGACGGTCCACCACCAGCGAGACGAGCAACGCCGAGTCGTCGTTCGACCACTCGAGCACGCCGCTCACCGTGTGCAGGCGCACACCCTCGAGTCGGCGCGCCTCACCCGTGGCGGCGGTCACGATCCACAACTCGCCACCGCCCTCGGCGTAGGCCACCACGGCGACGCGGTCACCGCGGCTCGACCACCGCACCGGGCCCATGCGCACGTCGGACGGCAGCTGCGCACGCACCTGCGAACCGTCGGCGACGCGGTAGAACGTGAGTCCGGCCGCGGCGTTCTTGAGCGCGGCCCGGTTGGCCCACAGCCCCGGCAGCACCTCGAGCCCGGCCAACCGCTGCACGGGTTCGGCGAGCGTGGCGATGGGGATGAGCGATCGCAGGTCGGGCACCGCGAGCCACGCCCCGTCGGGCGAGGCGTTGGGAGCACCGCGCGGGACGCGCGGGGCGGTGAGCAGATCGGCGACCACCGACGGCGGCGTGCGATAGACGGGCTCGTCGGCGGCACGGACGGCCGGGGCGGACGCGAGGGCGAGCAGCACGAGCAGGAGGAAGGGACGCATCGCGGGACTCCTCGACGGGGGTGGCGGCTCCGGCCGGGCGGCCGGGGTCGGGAACCATAGCCTTGCCCGCCGACCGCGGCCAGCCCCGCGCCATGCGCGCCGGACGCGACTCCGATACCCTGCCGACATGGACCGGAACGAACCCTACGAGACGCTGGACGAGACCGACTGGGCCGAGGTGGACCGCATCGCCGAGCTGCTCGACGACGGCGAGGTCGAGGATGCGCGCACCGCGCTCGACCGGCTCATGCGCAAGCGTCCGCGCCATCCCGATCTGCTCGTCGAGGATGCCGCGCTCAAGCTGGAGGAGGGCGAACCGCAGCAGGCGCTGGCCGCGCTCGCGGGGGCCGAGCGATCGGCCGACCCCGCGCGCTTCTTCGCGCTGCGGGCCACCTGCCACTACGAACTCGCGCACTTCACCGAGACCGAGGCCGACGTGCGGCGCGCGCTCGCGGTGCATGCCGACGACGGGTTCTCGCACGACCTGCTGTCGCGCACGCTCGAGCACCTGGGTGACACCGAAGGGGCCGCCGCCGCCGCCGAGGTCGCGGCCGGGCTCGACGCCGAGCGCTTCCCCGAACCGCTCGCGGTGGACGACGAGACGTTCGACGCGCTCGTCGAGCGTGCGGTGAGCGAGCTGCCCGAACGCATCCGCGCCGAGCTCGAGGAGCTGCCCGTGCTGGTGCAGCCGCTACCGACCGCGGAGATGCTGTCGGAGGAGAACCCGCCGCTCTCCCCCGACCTGCTCGGGCTGTTCGTGGGCCGTCACATCTTCGCGCAGGGCACGAGTGCCCCGCCCGACGCCCCGGGCGCGATCTTCCTGTTCCGACGCAACCTGCTGCGGCACTGCCGCGACCTCGAGGAGCTGGCGCGCGAGGTGCGCATCACGGTGCTGCACGAGGTCGGCCACCTCATGGGACTCGACGAGGACGAGCTCGACGACCTCGGGCTGGCCTGAGGGACGCGAGTGCTGCGCGAAGGGGCGTCCGGCTCGTCGCCGGACGCCCCTCGTCGTGCCCGCGGGTGACGGACCGCGTCACTCGATGACGATGGTGCCCTTCTCCATCATGTTCATCGCGCAGCCGTAGTGCAGCGTGCCGGGGCTCACGCCCGTCAGGTCCACGCGCACCGGCGTGTTGAGCGGCAGGTCGTAGCGCTTGCCGGTCTCGGCGAAGATCGCCTCGGTGGCACAGGTGTTGTCGCTCTTGCGCGTCATCACCACGACGGCGGCCCCGCCCTTGGGGATGACGAGCTCCTTGGGCTCGAAGCCGAGGTCGGTGACGGTGACCTGCAGTTCCTTCGGGCCCGCGGGGGCGCAACCGGTCACGGCGACGAGGGCGAGCAGCGCGACGAGGACGAACGGACGACGCATCGGGGATCTCCTCTCGGGTGGGGACCGCCGCGGGTGCGACGGTCGGGTGATGGGACGTTACGACATCGGGAAGCGGTTCATCGGAACGAGCGTAGACGCAGCGACGACGACACGACGGAGACGCTCGAGAGCGCCATGGCCAACGAGGCGAGCATGGGATGCAGGGCGCCCGACCAACCGAGCACCGGGCCCACGGGGCCACCGGTCCGCAGCAGCGGCACCAGCACACCGGCCGCGACGGGGATGAGGACGACGTTGTAGGCGAACGCCCAGAACAGGTTCTGACGCACCACCTGCAGCGTGCGCCGCGCCAAGCGCAGCGCATCGGGGACCGCGCCGAGGTCGCCTCGCACCAGCGTGAACGCACTCGCGGCCATGGCGACGTCGGTGCCGCTCGCCATGGCCAGCCCCACGTCGGCGCGCGCGAGCGCGGGCGCGTCGTTGAGCCCGTCGCCCACCATCGCCACGCGCTTCCCCTCCGCCTGCAGGCGCTCGATCGCCGCGCTCTTGCCCGCGGGCTCCACACCGGCGAGCACGCGCTCGGGCGCGATGCCCACGGCCGCCGCCACGGTCGCCGCGGTGCGGGCGTGGTCCCCGGTGATCATCCAGACCTCGTACCCCGACGCGACGAGCGCGCGCACGACCGCGGGCGCCTCGGGGCGCAGCGTGTCCGCGAGCCCGAGCAGCCCCATGAGCGTGCCGTCCTCGGCCACGGCCACCACGGTGCGTCCCTGCGCCTCGAGTCGCTCGCGATCGTCGGCGAGCGAGGCGTCGGACACGCCGTGCCCAGCGAGCAGCGCGCTCGTGCCGGCCACCCACTCGCGACCCGCGACGCGCGCCCACACGCCGCGACCGGGCGTGGCACCCGACGACTCCACCACGCGCGGTTCCACACCACGCTCGCGCGCGCCCCGCAGCACCGCGAGCGCGAGCGGGTGCTCGCTGCGACGCTCCACCGTGGCCGCGACCTCGAGCAACCGAGCGGGCTCCACACCGGGCGCGGGCACCACGTCCACCAGCTGAGGCGCGCCCTGCGTGAGCGTGCCCGTCTTGTCGAACACGATGCGATCCACGCGTTCGGCGCGCTCGAGCGCGCCCGCGTCGCGGGCGAGCACGCCCAACTGCGCGCCGCGTCCGGTGGCGGTGACGAGCGCCGT
>JBEGJG010000224.1:0-3818 GCA_041184705.1 Candidatus Eiseniibacteriota bacterium | reverse complement strand
GCCGCCCTCCACCGCATCGAACGCGGTCGCCTCGACCTCGAGCGCGGGCGGCGCGGCCGGGTCGGCCGAGGGGGCGGGGGCCGCCGCCGTGAGCGCGGCGTTCGCACGGCTGCGCGGGGCCAGCGGCACGAGGTACGTGCGCGCCTCGGCCCACGGCCCCGGAGGCAGCGCGAGCCCGTCCTCGGGGAAGCCGGTGCGCTGGAAGTCCGAGACCCAGAACAACTCGCGGTTGAGCGATCGGGCCTCGCGCAGCGTGCGTGCGGCCAGTTCGAGCGCGGCGGTGTGCGAGGTCGCGGCCGCGCCGGGGGCGAGCGCCTGCGCGTTCGCACGCAGGCGGCCCGTGTCGCCGGTCGGCTCGTTCGAGACCGGGTGCGGTTGGCGGTCGTACGGCACCACCAGCAACACGTCGCTCGGTCCCAGCGTGGCGAGCAGGCTCTCGACGACGCGACGCGCGGTCGCGGTGAGCGGACGGCCCTCGGCGTCGGGAGCGCCCATGCTGCCCGAGACGTCCACCAGTGCGACGAGCGTGCTCGCGGCGCCGCCCTGCGGCCCGCCCTGCACGGTCGGGCGCGCCATCGCGAGCGCGAGGGCCGCGACCGCGAGCGTGCGCAGCGCGAGCAGCAGCCACTGGCGCAAGCGCAGTCGCCGGATCTCGCTCTGGTTCACCTCGGTGAGGAACTCGAGCGAGGGGAAACGCACCTCGCGCGGCCGCCGGCGCGTGAACAGGTGGATGAGCACGGGCAACGCGGCGGCCCCGAGCCCGAACAGGAAGAACGGGTTCAGGAAGTTCATGCGTCGCTCCCGAACAGCGATGCGTTCATCGTGCCAGCTCCTGCCACGTCATCGTGGTCGCGTCCCACAGCTCGATGCGCGTCACCGGGTGGATCTCCCAGCCCGTCAGGCGCGGCGCACCGTGCAGGCGCAGCCACGAGCTGGGCGGTCGGTCGTAGGGATGGTCGTAGTTGAGCCAACCCGAGACGCGCACGCGGCGCGTGCCCTCGGGCCACGGCGTGGGTCCGCCGCGATTGGGACGGAACGCCACGAGCAGCGAGTCGTACGACCAACCGCGCGAGCCCGTGCGCCACTGCGGCGTCACCTCGCCCACGACGTACGCCGTGTCGCGGTCGGCGGCCGCGCGTGGCGCCGCGACGATCTCGAGGTGCAGGTCGCCGTCGCCCGAGAGGCTGATGAGCTGCACCGAACCGTCCACACGCACGCCCTGGTCCTCGATCCGCGCGCGCTCGGCGAGCGGTGGGTCGTGCGGCAGCGCGACGAAGAAGTCGAGGTCCACGTCGCGATAGGTCGCGGGAGCGGTGACTCGGTCCTTCATGGCGCGCAGGTGGCGCGTCTCCTCGGGCAGTCCCGGGGCACGCCCCAGCAGCACGAGGCCGCCCGCGAGCCCAGCGGCCCCGACCAGCAGCACGAGCACCGCGACGCCGCGTCGGATCACAGCAGCGTCGCCCGCTTCTCGAGGTACGCGAGCAGTGCGCGGTCGAACGGCGTGCGGGTGTCGAGCGGCACGTAGTCCACGCGCTGCTCACGGCAGGCGCGCGCCAGACGGTCGCGCCAGGCGGTGAGGTTCGCACGGTAGCGCGCCGCGATCTCCCACGGTTCGGTGGTGAGCGTCGCGCCGGTCTCGAGGTCCACGAACGTCGAGGCGTCGGTGTAGGGGAACTCGACCTCGTCGGGGTCGAGCACGTGGAACACGATGACCTCGTGGTGACGGTGCCGGAAGTGCTGCAGGCCCGAGAGGATCGCGGCCGGGTCGTCGTGCAGGTCCGACAGCAGCACCACGAGGCCGCGGCGCTTGATGCGTTCGGCGAGCTCGTGCAGCACGGGGGCCAGACGCGTCCCGCCCCCGGGCGAGGCCGCACCGAGCGTGCGCAGCACCACGTCGAGGTGCGAGCGCACCGACCGTGGCGGCACGTAGGCGGCCGGCTGGTCGGTGAACAGCATGGTGCCCACGGCGTCCTGCTGCCCGATCATGAGGTAGGCGAGCGCGGCCGCGAGCGACCGCGCGTACTCGAACTTGCTGAGCGAGGCACGTTCGGAGCGGAAGCCCATGCTGCCCGAGAGGTCGAGCAGCAGGTGGGCGCGCAGGTTCGTCTCCTCGGTGTACTGCTTCACGAGCAGACGGTCGCTCTTGGCGAGCACCTTCCAATCGAGGTTCTTGAGCGGGTCGCCCGGCATGTAGGGCCGGTGCTCGGCGAACTCCACCGAGAAGCCGTGGAACGGCGAGCGGTGCATGCCGGCGATGAAGCCCTCGACCACGAGTCGCGCCCGCACGTCGAGGTGCGCGAGCCGCGCGACCACGCCCGGGTCGAGTCCGCGCCGCGCCTCGTCGCTGGACGGGCGTGCCCCGCCGGAGCCGCGCTGCGCGCCGCCCGCGGTGCCGTGCGTACCCGAGGGCACGTCGCTCATGTCGTCCGCCGGAGGGTCATGCGCGTCGGCGTCCGTACCACAGCCAGTAGACCGGGAACCCGGTCGCGGCGATGAGCACGCCGGCCATCGCGCGCGGGATGAACGTGCCCTCGAACGGTGCGCTGCTCGAGAAGTCGCTCCAGATGATGACCGCGGTCACGGCCAGGAACACGATCGCGGGCCACGGGTGCCACGGCGCGCGGTAGCTCGGCGCGGGCAGCAGTCCGCGTCGCTCGCGGTCGCGCTGCACGAACAACGCCGCGGTGGTGACGCCGTAGAACAACCACGAGGTCGTGACGAACCAGCCGCTCACGTCCTCGAACCCGTTCGCGAAGTACAACCACACGCACGCGAGCACGCCCTGCACCCAGAGCGCGAGCGCGGGGGATTCGCGCCGCGGGTCGAGCGCGGCGAGCGGCTTCCACAGCAGGCCGTCGGCCGCCATCGCCTGCGTGACGCGCGGTCCGGTGAGGATGGCGCCGTTGGTGGTGCCGAACGTGGACACCGCCACGAGCACCGCGAGCGCCTTGGCGCCCCAGTCGCCCAGCAGTCGGTGCACGGTCTCCGAACCCACCGCGGGATAGCTCGCGACCTCGTTCGGGGTGAGCACGTGGTAGTACGCGAGGTTGGTGAGCACGTACACGCCGACGACCAGCCACGTGCCACCGAGGATGGCGATGGGCATGGTGCGCTGCGGGTCCTTGACCTCGCCCGCCACGTACGTGCTGTCCGTCCAGCCGTCGTATGCGAACAGGATGCCGATCATGGCGAGCGCGAACGCCTGCGCCAGGCCGTGTCCCGCGCCGCCCGCCACGCCCGGGGTCTCGACCACGCCGGGTGCGTGCACGGTGGGTAGCGTGAACGCCGCGACGCACAGCGCGAGGATGCCGAGGAGCTTGGCGGTGGTGAACAGCGACTGCGTGCCCGCGCCCTCGCGCACCCCGAGCCAGTTCACGAACGTGAGCAGTGCGATGGCCGCCGCACCGACCCCGAACTCGGCCCCCTTGCCGAGCCCCATCACCTGACAGGTGTAGAGCGCGAACACGCTGGCGATGCTGGCGATCACCGTGGGCTTGATCACCCACAGGTTCGCCCACCCGAACGTGAACGCCCACGCGTCGCCGAAGCCCTCGCGGATGAACACGTACAGACCGCCCGTGCGCGGGCTGCGCACCGCGAGTTCGGTGAGCACGAGCGAGCCGCAGATGGAGAGCACGCCGCCCAGCACCCACGCCAGCAGGACGAGCGTCAGCGTGGGCAGCTCCTGCGCCACGCCGTAGGGCGAGCGGAAGATGCCCGAGCCGATGATGTTGCCGACCGTGATCGCGGTCGCCGCGTATAGGCCGATGCGGCGGGTCGGGATGGCGCTCGCGAACGACGTCGTGGTGCGACTGGGC
>JBEGJG010000223.1:0-3820 GCA_041184705.1 Candidatus Eiseniibacteriota bacterium | reverse complement strand
ACGCGGGCCAGACCGACATGAGCATGCTGCGCGTGGACAGCACGGGCGTCCTGCGCCCGGGCGAGTCCGCGTTCGGCACCGTGCTCGAGTCCGACGGCGTGGCCGAGGACGCGGTCGGCTGGCACTCGCCGGAGTCCGCATCCCCCGTGATCGTGTGGCTCGAGGCCGGCGTGCTGCGCGCTCGCCGACTCGATGCCAACCCGCTCGACGTGCCGCCGGGCACCACGGGCCCGCTCGCGCTCGCCGCGCCGAACCCCAACCCGGTGCGCGGCGGATCGTTCACGCTGCGTTTCGCGGCCCCGGCCGGAGCCGCGCGGATCGAGCTGTTCGACGTGACCGGTCGGCGCGTGCTCGAGCGATCGCTCGAGTCCACCGGTGGCGTTCAGGCGGTGCGACTCGAACCCGGTTCACGCATGGCGCCCGGCGTGTACACCGCGCGACTGGCGGCCGGGGGCACACGCGTGACGCGCCGCATCGTGCGCGCCGACTGACGCCGCACGAGCCCACCGCCCCACGAACGACCGCGCGGGCGCGCCTCCGAGTGAAGGCGCGCCCACGTCGTGTCAGGCGCGCTCGCCCTCGACCACGGCGCGCGACAGGTCCCAACCGCGCAGGAACAGGTCGCGCACGTCGGTGAGCAGACGCAGGCGATTGCGTCGCACCTCGGCGTCGTCCACGTTCACCATGACCTTGTCGAAGAACCCGTGGATCGCCTCGCCCATGCCCAGCAGCTCGGGCAGGATCGCGGCGTAGTCGCGACGGTCCCACAGATCCGCGCTGCGCACGCGCGCCCGCTCGGTGGCCGCGAGCAACGCCTGCTCGTTGGGGTCCACCAGCCGCGCCACGTCGAGCGTGGCGGGCAGCGGGTCGGTGGCGGCCTTCAGGATGTTCGAGACGCGCTTGAACAGGATGACGAGCGGCGCGAACCGCGGATCGCCGCGGAACGCCTCGAGCGCGCGCGCACGCGCGAGCGCGTCGGCGGCGTCGCACCAACCCGGACGCGTCACCGCGCCCATGACGATGCGCGCCTCCAGCGCGGCCTCGCGCAGGTCGTGCGCCAGGCCACGGTCGTCGAGCGCGGTGTCCACGCGCGAGCGCAGGAACTCGCCCAGCTTGCGCATGACCTCGGCCTGCGGCAGGTCGGGATCGGCGGCGAAGAACGGTCGCGTCACCTCCATGGCCGCCGCGCGCAGGTCGAGCGACCAGCCCCGCTCGATCAGGATGCGCACCGCGCCGTTGGCCGCGCGCCGCACGCCGTAGGGATCCTCGGAGCCGCTCGGCGACTTGCCGGCCACGAACGCACCCGCCACGTGGTCGAGCTTGTCGGCCAGCGACAGCACCGCGCCCGCGGCCGACGCGGGCGGCACGTCGCTCGCACCGCGCGGCGCGTAGTGCTCGGCGATCGCCACCGCCACGGCCTCGGGCTCACCCGCGCGACGCGCGTAGTGACCACCCATGACGCCCTCGAGGCTCGCGTACTCCTTGCCGCTGCCGATCATCTCGCCCAGCAGGTCGGTCTTGCACAACAGGCCCGCGCGCACCGCGGCAGCGCCCGCAGTCGCGTCCACGCGCTCGGCGAGCCAACCGGTCAGGCCCTCGAGACGCCCGGCCTTCTCGCGCAGGCTGCCCAGCCCCTCCATCCACACCACGCCCGAGAGCTTCTCGACGAGGTCGGCAGGCTTCTGCTTGAGGTCGGTGTCCCAGTAGAAGCGCGCGTCGTCGAGGCGCGCGACGAGCACGTCCTCGTTGCCCTTGCGCACCACGTCGAGACCGGTGGCGTCCCCGTTGCGCACCGTGATGAAGTGCGGCAGCAGCGTGCCGTCGGCGCGCTCGACCGCGAAGAAGCGCTGGTGCTCGCGCAGCGCGGTCACGATCACCTCGCGCGGCAGGTCGAGGTAGCGCTCGTGGAACGAGCCCGTCATGGCGGTGGGCCACTCGACGAGGAAGTTCACGATGTCGGTGAGCTCGTCGTCGGCCACCACACGGCCCCCGGCGCGCTCGGCCTCGGCGGTGATCTGCGCGACCACGGCCGCGCGGCGCTCGGCCGGATCGGCGATCACGCGCGCGGCGCGCAGCGCATCGAGGTACGCCGACGGCGTGGCGACCTCGAGCGTGCCCGGGTGCAGGAAGCGATGCCCGAACGTGGTGCGCCCGGCCTGCAGCCCGAACGCGTGCACGGGCACCACGTCGGCGCCGAGCAGCGCGAGCAGCCAGCGCACCGGACGACCGAAGCGGTAGTCGCCGGCGTCCCAGCGCATGGTCTTGGGGAACTGCAGGCCCTGCGCGACCGTCGCGAGCAGCGCGGGCAGCACCTCGAGCCCCGCGCGCCCGGCGTGGTGCACGGTCACCGCCACGTACTCGCCCTTGGGCGTCTCGACGCGGCGCACCGCGGACACGTCCACGCCCTTGCCGGCGCAGAACCCGATGAGCGCCTTGGTGGGACGGCCCTCACCGTCGAACGCCACCTTGGCCGCGGGGCCCATGGCCTCCTCGTCGAAGTCCGTCTGGCGCTCGGCCACGTCGCGCACGAGCACGGTGAGTCGGCGCGGCGTGCCCCACGTGGTCGTGGCCCCGGCGGTCAGACGCAACCCGGCGAGCCCGTCGCGCACCCCGCGCTCCAACTGCTCGAGCGCCGGCGGCACGTAGCCCGCGGGCAGCTCCTCGACACCGATCTCGAACAACAGGTCGCGGCTCATCGCGCGCCCTCCTTCTGCGACCGGGCGGCCGCCTTGGCCGCAGCCTCGTCGCGCAGGGCCAGCCACTTCGTGCGCTCGGCCTCGTCCTTGATGAGCGGGTAGCCCAGTTCGCCGCGCAGGTCGGCGTAGGCCTGTGCGGCCTTGCGCGCGATCTTGCGCACGCGCCCGATGTAGCCCACGCGCTCGCTCACCGAGATCGCGCCGCGCGCATCGAGCAGGTTGAACACGTGCGAGCACTTGATGACGGCGTCGTAGCCCGGGTTCACCAGCTTGAGGTCGAGCAACCGCGTGGCCTCGGCCTCGTGGATGCGGAACATCTCGAACAGCTCGGGCACCGGCGCCTGCTCGAAGTTGTAGTGCGACCACTCCCACTCGTTGCGCACCCACAGGTCGCCCCACGTGATGCCGGGCGCCCACAGCAGGTCCTGCACGCGGTCGGTGCCCTGCAGCATCATGCCGATGCGGTCGAGCCCGTAGGTGAGCTCGGCCGACACCACCGGCAACTCGAGCCCGCCGCACTGCTGGAAGTACGTGAATTGCGAGATCTCGGTGCCGTCGCACCACACCTGCCAGCCCAGACCCGCCGCGCCCAGCGTGGGGCTCTCCCAGTCGTCCTCGACGAGGCGCAGGTCGTGCGTGTGCGGGTCGAGCCCCATGGCCGCGAGCGACTGGAAGTACGCGTCCACGACGTCGCTCGGCGCGGGCTTGAGCAGCACCTGGTACTGGAAGAACTGCTGGAACCGGTTGGGGTTCTCGCCGTAGCGACCGTCCTTGGGACGGCGCGAGGGCTCCACGTACGCCACGCGCCACGGCTCGGGCCCCAGCGAGCGCAGGAACGTGGCCGGGTTGAACGTGCCGGCGCCGACCTCGGAGGGGTACGGCTGCTGGATCACGCAGCCGCGCTCGGCCCAGAAGGTCTCGAGCGCGAGGATCATCTGCTGGAGCGAGCGCGGGGCGGTCGCGGGCATGTCGGGGCGACTCCTGGACGCGGGTGCGTGGCGACGGAACGGCGCGCGAGTGTAAGCGGCACGCGGGGCCCCCGCCAGTCGCGACGGACGCGGTTCACGCCCCCGGGGGCGGGCCCTCGGGCGGTGCACTGGACGCGGCGGCGGGCGCCATGCGTG
>JBEGJG010000222.1:0-3821 GCA_041184705.1 Candidatus Eiseniibacteriota bacterium | reverse complement strand
GCTCGCCCCCCGGGGGGACGGGCGGAACGCACCCCTGCCACCCGCCCCGGGGCCCGGCTTTTTGCAGCCGCGTGACACCGCCCGCGTTTCCGGGTGTCAGGCTCGGTTCCGCTGGACGATGATTCCCTGAGGGGCCTCACCGTCCCCGCCCGCCTCTTCAACGTGCCGCGATTCCCTCTACCGGGAGGTCGTTCCCCATGAAGTCGCTGCGTCTCCCCATGCTCGTGATGGTCGCCCTGGTGGCGACGGTGTCCGCGTCCTTCGCCTGTCCGTCGTCCAAGACCGCGAGCACCGCCGATGCGAAGGGTTCGAGTGTCGCGCCGGCCGTGGCCAGCAAGGGCACCGTGCCCGCGGTGCCTGCCAGCGGTGGTTGCTCGGCCGAGGCGATCCGCGTGAAGGGTGCGTCGGCGTCGGGCCACGGCTGCTCGGCCGAGATGGCGGCGCAGTGCACGCCGGCGATGCGCGAGGCGTGCGCCAAGAACTCGAAGGTTGCGGCCGCCATGGGTTGCGACCCGAGCGGCAAGGGCACCACGGTGACGGCGGCCGCTCAGGGCTCGAAGAGCTCGGGCGTGAAGGTGGCGGCGGCCTCGTCCGGTGACCACTGCGGCATGAAGAGCGCGTCCGCCAAGGGTGCGACCGCCGGCGGCAAGGAGTGCTCGGCGCACGCCAACGCCGCGGCGCACGATTGCTCGACGTGTGCGGACTGGGTGGGCTGCGAGAAGGACGTGCGTGCGCTCAAGGCGAAGTCGCAGGTCGTCGCGCTCAAGAACGGCGTCATGATCGTGTACACCGCGGACCGTTCCTCGGATGTGCGGTCGCTGCAGTCCGCGGTCGCCAAGCGCCACGAGCGCATGGTCTCGGCGCTCTCGAGCGGCGACACGAAGAAGCTCTGCGACGACTGCCGCACGATGCGCGGCGCGATGGCGAGCGGTCGCCTCACGCGCGAGCTCGTGAACGTGGAGAGCGGCTGCATGACGCTCATCACGTCGGAGGACAAGGGTATCGTGCGCATGATCCGCAACATGACGGGCCAGCCGGTCGCGATGCGCTGAGCGAGGCCGCGTGATGTTCGAGGGGCCGCCGCTCACCGCGACGGCCCCTCACCTTTTGCGGCCGTGTCCGGGGTTTGGCACGCCGCGTCCCACAACCTAGGGTGGTGCCATGCCGATCCCCCGCCCGTCGTTCCTGCCGCGCTCCCGCCAGCTCCGGCTCGTCCTGCTCATCCTGGCCGTGGCGCTGCCCGCCCTTGTGTTGGCGGTGACCGGTGTGCTGCTCACGCTGCGCATCGGGCATCAGGTCGAGGTGGACGCCCGGCGCTATCACAAGTACGTGGCCGCGCTCGTGGCCGAGGTCTTCGAGCGTGAGCTCGTGGACCAGTTGCGGGACTCCATCGCCTCGGCCGAGACCGCCGCGCGCGAGACCGGCGACCTCGAGGCCGTGCGCCGCGCGCTCGCGACGCGCGTGCGCCTGTACGAGGCCCCGTACGTCCTGCCGTTCGAGGAGCTCAACGACGCCGCCGCACGCCCGGTGGACGGCCGACTGCTGCTGTACGGCGAGGATCCGAGTCGTCGGCGCCATCACCCGTACGCGATCATGCTGCTCGACGGTCCGAACGGCGTCACGCTCTGCGGGGCGGGTTACTGGTTCAACCCGCGCGCGTTCCTGTCCATCACCCTGCGCGACGTGGTCGTCGAGCGCCTGCCCAACAAGGCGGGCATGTACGGCGCGATCGAGCAGTTGCGCGACCTCAGTGTCTCGGTGGTGGACGACGACGGCCACGAGTTCGCGCGCATGCGCGAGGCCGCGTTCCCCGAGTCGGCGGTCGAGCATCCCATGGAGGGACCGTTCGAGGGCTATCGCGTGCGGGTCGCCTCCACGCCGGGTTCGGCGGTCGAGTCGGCGCGACGATTGGTGTTCGTCGAGGTCGTGTTCATCGGCGTGCTCACGCTGGTGCTTTTGGGTGCGATCGCGGTGGGCGTGCGCTACATCGCGCGACAGGTCGAGGTGCTCAACACCAAGACGAGCTTCGTCTCCAACGTGACCCACGAGCTCAAGACCCCGGTCTCGGTGATCAAGCTCGCGGTCGAGACGCTCGAGATGAACCGGTTCCGTGACGACCGTGAGCGGGAGAAGTACCTGCGCACGATCACGCGCGAGAGCGACCGGCTCGCCCAGTTGGTGGACAACATCCTCGACTACTCGCGCCTCGAGGCCGGACAGAAGCAGCTGCACAAGGCCCCGACCGACCTGCGCGACGTGGTGAATTCCGCCATGGACAGCTTCCGGCTGCGTCTCGACGATGCCGGGTTCAAGACCGAGGTCTGGCTGCCCGAGACGTTGCCTCCGGTGATGGCCGACGCGCGTGCGATCACCCACTGCCTGCTCAACCTGCTCGACAACGCGGTCAAGTACTCGCGCGACCGCCGTGAGGTCCGGGTCTCGGTGGGCTCGCGCGACGGCATGGTGACGCTGTCGGTGGCCGACCGCGGGATCGGCATCCCCCTGGAGGACCAGGAGCGCGTGTTCGAGAAGTTCGCCCGGGCCGAGACCGGGCTGGTCCATGATGTGAAGGGGGCCGGTCTGGGGCTGTCGCTTGTCCAGATGCTGGTTCGGGCGCATCATGGGCGCGTCGAATTGGTGAGTACGCCCGGCGAGGGGAGCACGTTCACCATCCTCCTGCCGGTGTGGGACGGGGGCCACGGGGTCGTTCCCGCCTGAGGCACCCGGGTCGCGGCCGCGTCGAGCGGTCCGTGACGACGAGGGGCGTGAGCCCCGGGAGAGGACCATGGAACGTAAGAGGATCCTGATCGTGGAGGACGAGCCCGGCCTCCTCGACATGCTCGCGGACAACTTCCGCATGGATGACTACGAGGTGATCACGGCCTCGAACGGTCAGGAGGGCCTGCGGCTCGCGCTCAAGCAGCGCCCCGATGCGGTGCTGCTCGACGTCATGCTGCCCGAGAAGGACGGGTTCACGGTCCTCAAGGAGCTGCGCCAGCGACACAAGGACATCCCCGTGCTCGTCATGACGGCGCGCAACTTCGAGGCCGACGTGCTCAAGGGCTTCGACCTCGGCGCCGACGACTACGTGACGAAGCCGTTCAGCCTCAAGGAGATGCTCGCGCGCGTGAAGCGTCTGGTCGCGCGCGGCCCGATCAACATCGGCACGCCGGTCCCGACCGTGTTCTCGTTCGGCGACGTCGAGGTGCGCTTCGAGGCCCGCGAGGTCCGCAAGGCCGGCCAGTTGGTCGCGCTCTCCTACAAGGAGTTCGAGCTGCTCAAGTACCTCATCGAGCACCGCGGCCGCACCGCGACGCGCGAGGAGCTGCTCGAGGAGATCTGGGGCGTCGACGAGGAGCTGGGCGTGACCACGCGCACCGTGGACACGCACGTCTCGAACCTGCGCAGCAAGCTCGGCAAGGGCTTCGAGTCCCCGTTCATCGTGGCGGTGCACAAGGTCGGCTACAAGTTCGTCGAGACGCCGTGACCCCTCGGTCCCGGAACCCCTTCACACGCACCCCGCGGGCGTTCGCGCTCGCGGGGTTCGCGTTGGCGTTCGCGTTCACTCTGGGTGCGTGCGCGGGAGGCGAGGCGCCGCGCGTGCGGGTCACGAACGTCTCGCGCACGGTGCTGGACGGGCTGTGGGTGGTGGCGGGCACGGATTCGGTGCGCGTGCCCGCGCTCGCCGCGGGTCGCACCGCCGACGTGCGCGTGCCGGTGCGCGGCCCCTCGCGGCTCCGTCTCGGCGGGAGCGCGAACGGTCGGCCGCTCGGAGCGCACGAGGCGCTGTACGTCGAGGGTTCGGGCGGCTACCGCTTCCG
>JBEGJG010000221.1:0-4155 GCA_041184705.1 Candidatus Eiseniibacteriota bacterium | reverse complement strand
ATCCGGGGTCGGGTGCGGTTCGGGGTCGGGCCCCTCAAGGGTAGCGGGGGGCGAGGGCTCGAGCGAGCCCGTATTCACGGGTGCAGGGACCTTTCGCACGACCGCTCGTGGGGCCACGTGCGCCCGGAGGGGGCCTTCCCCCGGCCCGCTCGTCCCGTACCGCGGCCCTCGGGGGCCGCACGTTCGTCAGCGGAGCGGGGCCGCGGGTGCGTCGAGCACCTTGAGGACCGCGGCGGTGAACTCGGCGGACGAGAACGGCTTCTGCAGCCATGCGATGTCGTCCGGGAACCGTCGGCTCTCGAGGTCGCCCGCGTAGCCGGAGACCGCGAGCACGCGCAGGTCGGGGCGCGTCTCGCGCAGCGAGGTGATGAGTTGCCCGCCGTCCATGCCCGGCATGAGCACGTCCGTCACGACCAGATCCACGCTCGGCGTTCCGCGGAAGCGCATCAGCGCCTCGGCTCCGTCCTGGGCGACGATCACGGTGAGGCCCTGCTTGCTCAGGATGCGCTGGAGGAGGTTGCGGATCGGTTCGTCGTCCTCGACCAGCAGCACCGTGCCCTGCCGCAACGATGCGGGGATCGTGGCGCTGGTCGCGCTCGTGGGGGCGGGCCCCGCGTCCGTGAGTGGCCAGAGCACCGTGACCGTGGTGCCACGGCCGAGCACGGAGTCCACCTCGATCGCCCCGCCGGCGTTGCGCACGATGCCGTAGGCGGTGGCCAGCCCGAGTCCCGTCCCCTCACCCACGGGCTTCGTGGTGAAGAACGGCTCGAACACGCGCGCACGCACCTCCTCGGTCATCCCGGTCCCGTTGTCGCGCACCGCGACCGCGGCGTAGCGGCCGGGAGGCACCTGCAGGCGCTCGCCGTCGGTCGGGCCGATCGCCACCTCGCCGGTGGCGATGGACATCACGCCACCCTCGCGCATCGCGTCGCGAGCGTTGACGACGAGGTTCATGAGCACCTGCGTGAACTGGGACGGGTCGGCCATGACGGGCAGACGCGCCGACGTCGTCTCGCGCTCGAGCACCACCTCGGTGCCGAGTAGGCGCGTGAGCATGCGCTCCTGCAGCGCGACCAGTTCCGCGAGGTCCACCCGCTCGGGCTGCGTCACCTGCTTGCGGCTGAAGGCGAGCAGTTGGGAGGTGAGGCTCTTGGCGCGGTGGACCGCGTCCTTGAGGTGCTGGATGGCCTCGTTCCCCGGCGTGCGCGCGGGATGGTGCGCCTCGAGGTCCTCGGTGGCCGCGACCATGATGGTCATGAGGTTGTTGAAGTCGTGTGCGACGCCGCCCGCCAGTCGCCCGACGCTCTCCATGCGCTGGGTATGGCGCAACGCCTCCTGACTGCGCTCCAGATCCACGAGGGCTCGCTGCGCGCGCTCCCGCTGGGCCTCGAGGTGCCACATGAGCATGCCGAGCCCGAGGAACATCTGCAGCAGCACGTCCCCGAACCCGAGGTAGAAGGGGAAGACCTCGATCGTGCCGGTGACCTCGCGGCGCACGAGCCAGAACAGCCCGTGGAACTGCCCGAGCCCGTAGGCGAGCGCGCTCCACGCGAGCACGATCGGACCGCGAGAGCCGTCGCGCACGCCCGACCGCATGAGCGACACCGCGGCCGCCACGAACACCGCGCCGGCCAGCACGTAACGCGCACTCAGGCGCAGCGTGTTCGTGGCGGGCAGCGAGAGCGTGGCGAACGTGAACGCGATGGCGGTGATCACCACCACGGCGAGTAGCGTGCGCCGCGTGCTCGAGGAGATGGGCCGCTCGCGCACGCTCTCGAACGCCCCCATGGCCACGAAGCACGGCTGCATGAGCCCGGCGGCGAGCGAGGTGGAGCTGATCAGGAGTCGGCGCCAGTCCCCGGCGGGCCAGTGCCACTTGGAGATCACCGAGATCGAGAACGCCGCCGTGCCCAGGTAGACGAGCAGCGCGATCCACGACCACGTCCACCAGCGCAATTGGGGCAGGGGGTCGCGCCGTGCGAACGAGAACAGCAGCAGCGCGAGCGCGAGGCAGACGAACGCCTGCATGCCGTAGGCGAGCAGGACCTCCTGCGTGAGACCGAGGTCCAATCGGGGGAGGTTCGGTCGCATCGGTTCGGGGGACTCCCGTCGGCGAGGCTCGGTCGCCGCCGGGGCGAGTGCGCACCGGCGGGGGATGGCGAACGGGGTGACCGAGGGGCCCGCCCGGACCGCGAGGGTAGCCGGGCGGACCGGGTCTGTCAGCCCTTCTTCCTCATCTCGTCCAGATAGTTCATCCGCAGGTCGGTGAGCACCTGGGTGAGCACCCGCTGCTCGTCGGGCTCGAGGTTGCCCCGGGTGCGGGCCTCGATCGCGCTCAGCGTGTCGATCGTGTTGCGGGCCGCCTCCAGGTTGCGCTCGATCTTGCCCGTCATGGGGTTCATGAGCTTGCCCAGCGACATCATGGCCGCCTGCTGGAGGCCCAGCACGAGCTGCAGGAACAGGGCGGCCTCGCGGCCGGGATCGGGGGTGGCGACGTCACTCATGTCCTGTTCTCCGGGTTGGCGTCGCGGGCGAGGCGCTTGGCCTCGTCCCACAGCGCGTCCATCTCGACGAGGTCGGACTGGAGCGGGGTGCGTCCCTGCTCGGCCAGCCGACGCTCGATGTGGAGGAATCGTTCACGGAACCGATGCATGGTCGCGCGCAGCTCGCGCTCGGGGTCCACGCGCAGCTTGCGCGACAGGTTCACCACGGCGAACAGCAGGTCGCCGATCTCGCGGGCCAGTTCGGGCGTGGTGTCGCCGCTCTGCATGGCGTGCGCGACCTCGTCGGTCTCCTCGCGAACCTTGGCGAGCGACCCGTCCGCGGTCGGCCAGTCGAACCCGACCGCGGCCGCCTTCTCCTGCAGTCGGTACGCGGCGACCAACGCGTTGAGACCCTTCGGCTGCTCGCCGAGCAGCGAGGCGCCGGCATCCTTCTTCTCGGCCTTCTTGATCTCCTGCCACTGACGGTAGGCGGCCTCGCCGTCCTCGACCTTGGCGTCGCCGTACACGTGCGGATGGCGACGGATGAGCTTCTCCGCCGCGCGATCGAGCGACTCGGCGAGCCCGACCCCCCAGCGCTCACCGGTCAGCTCGAGGCAGAACAGGACGAGGAACGCGAGATCGCCGAGTTCCTCGGCGGAGTGATCGGCGTCGGCGTTCCCGATCGCCTCGACCGCCTCGCTGGCCTCCTCGGTGAGGTACGGCGTCATGCTCTCGAGCGTCTGCTCACGGTCCCACGGACAGCCGTCGGGCCCGCGCAGGCGGCGGCAGACGGCGAGCAGTTTGGCGAAGGCGTCGCGTTCGGCGTCGGTCATAGGCCCGGCAGACTAGCGCAGGGCGTCGGCGTGCGCAGCCGGTCGGGGTGGGGCGCACCGTACGACCGTGTCCACGACCCGGTGCCGTCGGTCGTGCGACCCGTCGGGGCTGGCACCGAACCGCACGTGGGTGCACGGGCACCCATCCATGCGAGCAGGAGCGGGACGGTTCACCGCGCGAGGCGGCCCCGCTGCGACGGAGGGTTCAGTTCTGGCGACGGGCGGCGGCGAGCGCGTCGGTCATCACCGCTCGGAACTCCTCGTCGGCGACCGGCGGGACGGCGACGTAGAACGGCCGCACCGCGAGGGTGGCCAGACGCGCCGCGGGCGAGGGATCCTCGAGCATGAGCACTGCTGTGCTCGTGCATGCCGACGAACGCCACGTCGAACGGCTGGCGCGTGCTCTCGCGCAGGGCCTGCTCGAGCGAGTCGCACGTCACCACCGCGGCCGACGTGGGAGCCAACAGGCGCTCGAGTGGCCCCGTCTCGCGGTCGCACACGAGCACGCGCGGCGCGGTCACACGCCTGGTGCGGGCGGTGCCGCCGAACTCGCGGACGACGCCCATGCCTCCCGATAGGGGGCGCATGGCCTCCGGCTCCTGGAACACGCGCGGCTCCTTCCGGCGTCGAGTGATCACGGTGGGGGCACGGATACGCTTCCGATCCGTGGACCGTGCCGGCCCTCGAGGGGGCCGGTCGCGGGCGATTCGTGGACCTCACCGTCGGACCGTGGGCTCGACCCCCGGTCCTTCCGAACTGTTGTGCGGCAACCGTCGCGGTCGTTCGATCGGGTTCCCGGTCGGACCGCCCCAGCTCGCATGTTCTCGGTTGCCGCTCGG
>JBEGJG010000220.1:0-3829 GCA_041184705.1 Candidatus Eiseniibacteriota bacterium | reverse complement strand
TGGCCGAGCCTCGACTACGAGCGGCAGGCGGAGCACGTGCTCGAGATCAACGCGCAGCTCGACGACCGCGGCAAGGCGATCGCCGAGTACTGGGCCGACGGTCCGCGCACCGAGTTGCCGCCAGGCCACTGGACGCTGTTCGCGGAGTACGTCTCGGCGCGCGACCGCCACACCTTCGCCGACGACGTGAGGATGTTCTTCGCGCTGGGCAATGCGGTCATGGACGCCGGCATCGCGGTGTGGGATGCCAAGGCGCACTTCGACAGCGCCCGCCCCATCACCTCCATCCGCTTCCTCTACGCGGGCCGGATGGTCGAGGCCTACGTGCCGTTCGTGGGTCGCACGCTGGTGCGTGGCGAGCAGTGGACGCCCTACCAGCCGGCCACCTTCGTGACCCCGCCGTTCGCAGAGTACCCCTCGGGCCACAGCGCGTTCAGCTCGGCCTCGGCCGAGATCCTCAAGCGCTTCACGGGCAGCGATCGGTTCGGCCACTCGGTCACGATCGAGGCCGGCAGCAGCAAGGTGGAACCCGGCGTGGCCCCGAGCCGCCCGGTGACGCTGCGCTGGAACACGTTCTCCGACGCCGCGGACGAGGCCGGCTACTCGCGCCTGCTCGGCGGCATCCACTTCACCGATGGCGACCTGCATTCCCGTCGCCTCGGCCGTCAGGTCGCGGACCTCGTGTGGGCCCGCGCTCAGGAGCACATCCTCGGCGTCTCGGGCCCGGTGGCCGACGACGACGATCACGACGACGACGGTGCGGTCGTGGCGGAAGCCGCCGGTGCGCTGCGCGTCAGCGTGGGCCCCAACCCCACGCCGGGCCGCCTCGCGGTGTCGTTCGCGGTCGCGCGCACGACCGACGTGCGCGCCACGGTGCTCGACCTGCAGGGCCGCGAGGTCGCGGTGCTGGCCGACGCTCCCTTCGCGGCGGGTACGCACTCGCTCGCGTGGGACGGTTCGCGTCAGGCGCCGGGTGTGTACTTCGTGAACGTGCGCCGGGATGGGGCCACGACCACGAGCCGGATCCTCATCGCTCGCTGACGTCGGTTCCCCCCTGGGCCGACGGAACGGCCGCCCCCAAGGCATCGGGGGCGGCCGTCGTGATTGCGGTCGCACACGCACGAGGCCCCCGAGGGTCATCACGACCTCGGGGGCCTCGTGTCGTGCGGCTCGCGGATGGAGCGCTCCTACTCGCTCCCCTGCGGGAACAACTCCACGCCGAAGCGCTCACTCAACTCCTCGCGGAACGCACGCGAGGGCGCATCGCTGCCCGCGCGGCGGCGGTACTCGTCCCACGCCGCCATGAGATCGGGACCGTGCTGGGCGAACAAGCGGCGTTCGCGCGCCGCGTCATCGAGCGACACGCCCAGACGCACCGTGAGTTCGTCGAGCACCGCGCGCGCCACGGCTCGGCGCGGATCCACCGCGTCGGCGGGCGTCACCACCGCCCCGCTCACGTCCACCGTGAACGAGTGCGCGCAGGCCGGGCAACGCACTTGCGCACCCACGTCGCCGAGCAACGAGGGTGGGAGCAGATAGCGGGCCCCGCAGCCGGGGCACTGGAGCGGCAGGCCGGTCATGCGGGGAGAGTAGCGAATGGGACGGGCGCTCGTCACGGAGGACCGTCCGCGCGCGGAGGCCGCCGTGCGGGCCCGCAGGACCGAACCCGCCGAAATGGTGGGACTCGCGCCCCGGGCTCAGCCGGCGAGCGCCATCTCGAGCGGTTCGCGGAACCGGTCGCGCAGCAGTTCGCGAAGCCCCGCGTGCGCGGGCGCGAGCAGGTGCGGATCCGACGTCACCAGCGCACGCGCCGAGTCGCGCGCGGACTCCAGCAGGACCGCGTCGCGCACCGGATCGGCCAGCTTGAAGGCGGGCAGACCGGCCTGACGCGTACCCCACAACTCGCCGAAGCCCCGCAGGCGCAGGTCCTCCTCGGCAAGCACGAAGCCGTCGTCGGTGCGCGCCATGATCTCGAGCCGCTCCTCGCCGCCCGGGCCGGCCTGGGGCCCGGCCACGAACACGCACACCGAGCGGTGCTCGCCTCGACCGACGCGCCCGCGCAGCTGGTGCAGCTGCGTGAGACCGAAGCGGTCGGCGTTGAGCACCACCATGAGCGTGGCGTTGGGCACGTCCACCCCGACCTCGATCACGGTGGTCGCGACCAGCACCTTCAACGTGCCCGCGCGGAACCGGTCCATGACCTCCTGCTTCTCGTCGGACTTCATGCGACCGTGCAGCAGTCCCACCTCGACACCCTTCAATCGCGGGAGCGCGCGCAGGTGGGCGACCTCGGTCTCGGCCGCCTTGAGGTCGCCGCGCGCGCCCTCCTCGATCGCGGGCACCACCAC
Organism: Candidatus Eiseniibacteriota bacterium; assembly: GCA_041184705.1. Lineage (GTDB taxonomy): Bacteria > Eisenbacteria > RBG-16-71-46 > RBG-16-71-46 > RBG-16-71-46 > JAIOPA01. Next base: position 1,481 of record JBEGJG010000220.1, on the reverse strand, counting down.
GTAGGCCTGACGGCCCTCGGCGATCTCGCGCGCCATGAACTCCACGACCTGGGGGAACCGCGCCTCGCTCGTGACCCGCGTCACCAACCGCCCGCGACCCGCCGGTCGCCCGTGCAGCAGCGACAGGTCGAGATCGCCGTAGCACGCCAACTGCAGCGTGCGCGGGATGGGCGTGGCGGTGAGCACGAGCACGTGCGGCAGCACCCCCTTGGCGGCGAGCGTGGCGCGCTGGCGCACACCGAAGCGATGCTGCTCGTCCACGATCGCGAGCGCCAGACGCGGGATGCGCAGCTTCTCCTCGAGCAGCGCGTGCGTACCCACCACCAGCATGGGCTCACCCTCGTCGAGTGCGGCCTGCAGCCTCTTGCGCTCGGAGGCGGTGGACGCACCGGTGAGCACCTCGACCCGAACACCCGAGGGCTCGGCCAGACGACGCAGCCCGGTGCCGTGCTGGCGCGCGAGGATCTCGGTCGGGGCGAGCAGCGCGGCCTGCTGTCCGGCCTCGATCGCCTGACAGGCCGCGAGCAGCGCGACCACCGTCTTGCCGCTGCCCACGTCGCCCACGACGAGCCGGTGCATGGGACTGGTGCGCACGAGGTCGGTCGCGATGTCGCGCACCGCGGCGTCCTGTCCGGGCGTGAGCTCGAACGGCAGGGACGCGCGCACACGCGCCGCGAGACCCTCGGGCGGAGCGAGCGCGAGCGACCGACCCTCCTCGCGCAACGCACGCCGACGGAGCTCCATGACCATCTGCAACTGGAACAGCTCCTCGAACGCCAGCCGGCGGCGGGCACGCTCCAGCGCCTCGCCATCGGCCGGGAAGTGCAGGTCGCGCAGCGCCTGCCCGAGCGGTCCGAAGCCATGCGCCTGCGCGACCTCGGGCGGCACCAGATCGGGCATCGAGTCGGCCACCGCGTCGAGGGCGTGACGCACCGCGGTGCGCATGAGCCGCGCCGTGACGCCGCGCGTCAGCGGATGCACGGGCACGAGACGGCCCGCGTGCAGCAGGTCCTCGACGTCGCCCTCGAGCACCTCGAACATGGGGTTCTGCATGCGGCGCTCGGGACCGACCTCGACCTCGCCGCTCACCACCACGCGCGTGCCGGGCTTGAGCGTGCGCGCGAGCCACGACTGCCCGAAGAAGTACAGCCCCAGGAGCGCACTGCCGTCGGTGACCGTGGCGACGAAGTCGGTGCGCCCACCGCGCGTGCGGATCGCGGAGGCGTGACGGATCTCCCCGACCACGGTGACGAGTCCACCGGGGCGCGCCTCGGCCACCTTCACGAACCGCCGGGCGTCGAGCCAGTCGCGCGGGACGTGACGAACGAGGTGATCGAGCGTGACCAGCCCCAGACGCTCGAACGCGAGGGCGCGGTTCGGCCCGATGCCGGGCAGGAACTGCACCCGGGTCCGGGGGTCGAGCGGCGGGGTTCCGGAGGGTCGGTTCGGGGTCATGGTGGCCCGCGCGGACGCGGTGGCGG
>JBEGJG010000219.1:0-3830 GCA_041184705.1 Candidatus Eiseniibacteriota bacterium | reverse complement strand
GCGTCGGCGCTCAGGTCGCGCTCGAGCAACGCGAAACGCTTGATGTTCTCGAACGGCGCCAGTGTGGCGTTGAGTTCGTCGAGCACGCCCTGATAGAGCTCGCGCACCGGGACCGAGGTGAGGAACTCGTGGCGCGGTTCGGTCGGCCATCCGCGCTCCTTCGCCTCGGACTCGAGGTTCGCGAAGTTGGGCACCAGCAACGCCACGCAGTACGGACGCTGGTCACCCAGCATGACCGCCTCGGCGATCCATCGCGACGTCTTGAGGCGGCCCTCGATGGGCTGCGGCGCCACGTTCTTGCCGCCGGCGGTGACGATGAGGTCCTTGAGGCGGTCCGTGATGCGCAGGTTGCCCTCGGCGTCGAGCTGCCCGATGTCGCCGGTGTGGAACCAGCCGTCGCGGATCGAGGCGCGCGTGGCCTCCTCGTTGCGGAAGTAGCCCTGCATGACGCCGGGCCCGCGTGCGAGGATCTCGCCCTCGGCGCCGAACGCGATCTCGGTGCCGGGGATGGGCGGCCCGACCGCGCCCGGGCGCTCACGGCCGGGGATGTTGAGGCAGATCACGGGCGAGGTCTCGGTGAGGCCGTAGCCCTCGATCACCGGGATGCCGATCGCGAAGAAGAACTCCATCACCTTGGGGCCGAGCGGCGCGCCGCCCGAGATGCAGAACCGCAGGCGGCCGCCCACGCGCTCACGCACCTTGGCCGCGACCAGACGGTCGGCGAGGCGCGCGGTGAGGCTGAGCGGGAAGCCCGGGGTGCGGCCCTGGAAGCGCAGTTGCGCCACCTCGCGCCCGCGCGCCAGCCCCCAGTGGAAGATGGCGCGGCGCAGCGGAGGCTGCGTGCCGGCGTTCTCCATGACGCGCGCGTACACCTTCTCGTAGAAGCGCGGCACGCCCGTGAGCACGGTGGGGCGCACCTCCTGCGCGTCGGCGGCCACCGTGTCCACGCTGCGCGCGTAGGCGATGGTGCAGCCGGCGTAGAGCATGGCGTACAGACCGGCCATGCGCTCGAAGATGTGGCACAGCGGCAGGAACGACAGGCAGGTGTCGGTGGGGTGCAGCGTCACCACCTTGAGGCTCGCGACCACGTTCGACGCGATGTTCTCGTGCGTCAGCATGGCGCCCTTGGGGTCGCCCGTGGTGCCCGAGGTGTAGATGATCGTCGCGAGGTCGCTCGGCTTGGTGGCGTCCACGAGTGCACGGAACGCGCCCGGTTCGGCGGCGCGACGACGTTCGCCGTCGGCCAGCACGGCGCTCCAGGCGCGCACGCGCGGGTCGCGCGAGGCCGGAGGGGGTTCGATCACGACGATGTGGTCGAGCCGCGGCAACCGGTCCACGACCGCCAGCACCTTCTCGAGCTGCGCGGCGTTGCTCACCACGCACACGCGCGCCTCGGCGTTCTCGAGGATGTAGCGGATCTGCGGGGCGGTGAGCGTGGGGTAGACCGGGACCGTGACCGCGCCCTGGCCGAGCGTGGCGAGGTCGGTGATCGCCCACTCGTAGCGGTTCTCGGACAGGAGCGCGACGCGCTCGCCGCGCCGCACGCCCAGTGCGCCCAGACCCAGCGCGAGCGACTCCACGTCGTTGCGGGCACGCTCGGCGGACAGCGACTCCCAACGTCCGCGACCCGCGGTGTCCGGCAGGCGGCGCATGAACTGCGCCGGCTTGCGGTGGCGTTCGACGGTGTCGAGGAAGATGCGGATGAGCGTGGTCGGCATGGTCCCTCCGTGCACGGCCGGATGGCGCGGGCGACGTTGGTCGCAGCGGGGGCTCGATCCCGTCCTTCCATGGGCGGTTCGATCGGGGCCCGGTCACGAACTCGAAGGTCCGCATGATTCACCCGGACCGCACGGTTGACAAGCCGGAATCCACCGGAGCATGGTGGCCGGGTGGCCGCGATGCCCTGCATCGGCGGCCCGCTTCGCGGTCCGTGTCGAGTCCGTGTCGTGCGAAGGACCGCGTCCCACCCGAGGAGGTCCGCATGTCCCCGCTGCCCGTCCGCGTCCGCACGCTCCTCCGGCGCCTGGTCCCGATCGGTCTGCTCGTCGCCCTCGCGTGCGCGCCCGTCGCGTCCGAGGCGCGCACCGCCGCCGAGGCCATCGGCGACGGGGATCGCGCCTATGCCGCCGCACGGATCGACGAGGCCCGGCAGGCCTACGCGGAAGCCGTGAAGCTCGCTCCCGGCAGCGCGCTCGCGCTCTGCCGGTTGTCGCGCAGCGAGTCCGAGCTCGGGGAGTCGCAGAAGGGCGACGTCCAGCGCGCCACGTTCACGAGCGCGGTCGCGCATGCCCGCGAGGCGGTGCGCGTCGCTCCGGATTCCGCGGGCCCGCACGTCTGGTTGGCCGTGGCGCTGGGGCGGCAGGCGCTGCGCGAGGGGCCCAAGACCAAGCTCGCCATCTCGCGCGAGATCAAGGCCGAGACCGACCGCGCTCTGGCGCTCGACCCCGAGAACGGCCGGGCGTGGCACCTGCTCGCGATGTGGAACGTGAAGGTCGCGGGGCTCAACGCGATCGAGCGGATGGCCGCCAACACCGTGCTGGGTGGGGTGCCGAAGGGCGCCTCGACCGCCAACGCCGAGGCCGCGTTCCAGAAGGCCATCGCGCTCGAACCGGCTTACGTCAACCATCGGCTGGAGTACGGACGTCTCCTCAAGGAACTCAAGCGTCCGGCCGATGCCCGTCGTGAACTCGAGAAGGCGGTGTCGCTGGCCCCGACGAGCAGCGCGCTCGATGCGCGCTACCAGAGCGAGGCCCGCGAGCTGCTGGGGAAGCTGCCGCGCTGATGGAACCGGTCGGGGGTTGGATCCTGTCGGGTGTGCGGACACCGTTCGCGAAAGCGGGCGGTGTGCTCAAGCGCGTGCCCAGCTACGAGCTCGGACGTGTGGCCGCCGCCGAGGCCGTGGCGCGTGCCGAACTCGACCCCGCGCGCATCGACGAGGTGGTGTTCGGGCACTGCGCCATGCCCGCCGAGGCCGCCAACTCCACGCGCATCGTGGCGTTGCGGGCCGGCATCCCCGAGCGCGTCCCGGCCTCGACCGTGCACCGCAACTGCGCCTCGGGTATGGAGGCGGTGGCCAACGCCTGTCTGCGGATCGCCACCGGCGACGCCCGCCTCGTGCTCGCGGGCGGCATGGAGTCCATGAGCCGCATCCCGCTCCAGTACACCGACGAATACGCCGACTTCCTCGAGGGCCTGATGCGCGCGCGCACGCCGCTCGCCAAGCTGGGCGCGCTCGCGCGATTCCGGCCGCGCATGCTCACGCCGCGCATCGCGCTCGCCGAGGGGCTCACCGACCTCGTCTGCGGGCTCAATATGGGCCAGACCGCCGAGGTGCTGGCGCGCGAGTTCCGTATCCCGCGCGAGCGGCAGGACGCGTTCGCGTTGCAGAGCCATCAGCGCGCGGTCGCCGCACGCGACCGTCTGCGCGAGGAGATCGTGCCGGTGTTCGCCACGCCGGGCGACGAGCCCGTGCGGGACGACGTCGGGCCGCGCGACGGTCAGTCGCTCGAGGCGCTGGCCAAGCTCAAGCCGTACTTCGACCGCCGCAACGGCACCGTGACGGTGGGCAACGCCTGTCAGGTCACCGACGGCGCGGTCGCGCTGCTCGTGGGCGACGACGCCACGGCGCGCGAGTGGCCCACGCCGCCGCTCGGTCGCATCCGCGCGTACTCGTTCGCCGGTCTCGCCCCGAGCCGCATGGGACTGGGCCCGGTGTTCGCCATGGCGAGCGCGCTGCGAAAGGCGAACCTCAAGCTGCACGAGATCGAGCTGTTCGAGATCAACGAGGCGTTCGCCGCGCAGGTGCTCGCCTGTCTCGAGGCCGCGCGCTC
>JBEGJG010000218.1:0-3847 GCA_041184705.1 Candidatus Eiseniibacteriota bacterium | reverse complement strand
GGTCGGAGATCCGCATCGGGGAAGCCTCCTGATCGTGACGGGGTACGAGGTGAGTATCGGCCTCGCGGCCAACGCCTTGAGCACAATGCCCCTCCGGGACTCGCGCCCGTGGCACCGGGGCGGCGGGCGGGATCGGGGTAGGACGGTCGGATGACCATGGGACTCGCTCCGTGAGGGGTCGGACCATCCGGCCCCGTGAGAATGAGTCTCGGTCCGCTCGGCAGGAACATGAGGGGTGGACGAGACCTTCCGGCACTTCCTTCCGGTGCCGCATGGAGAGGACTCGAGGGTACCGCCTGCCGGGGCCACGGGCGCGAGTCCCGGAGGGGCATTGTGCTCAAGGCGTTGGCTGCGAGGCCGATACTCACCTCGTACCCCGTCACGATCAGGAGGCTTCCCCGATGCGGATCTCCGACCGCATGATGCAGATGACCACGATGCTCGGCATCCGCCTCAATCAGGCGCGTGTCGCCGAGGCGCAGCGACAGGCCACGTCGGGCCGTCGCGTCGAGCGTGCGAGCGACGACCCCGTGGCGGCCGCGCGCGCCATGCGCATGCAGGGTCAGATCGCGAACATCGAGCAGTTCGAGCGCAACTCGGTGTCCGCGACCACGCGGCTCGCGACCGAGGAGACCGTGCTCAAGGCGGCGCGCGAACTCATGGCGCGTGCGCGCAAGGCGGCGATGGGTGTGACCTCCGACGATCCGAACGACCCCACGCGCAAGGCCGCGTTCCAGGAACTGCAGTTCATCCGCGAGCAGATGGTGTCGCTCGCGAACACGCGCGTCGGCGACGAGCGCCTGTTCGGCGGCGGCTCCACCGCGGCGCCGTTCCAGGCCGATGGCACCTACACCGGTGGCACGCAGGTGCACGACGTACTCGTGGACGAGGGCGTCACGTTGCCCACCAGCCACACCGGGCAGGTGTTCGCGTCCACGTTCTCGTCGTTGAACGCGATGGAGTCCGCGCTCGCCGCGGGGCCCGTCTCGATCGTGGCCGCGACCGTGCAGCAGGTCGCCGCGGCCGATCAGGACCTGCTCGGCGTGCAGACCGAGGCCGGTGCACGTCAGCGTCACGTGGACGACACCGTGAAGCAGCTCGCCGGTCGTCAGCAGTTGCTGCTCGATCGCACCCAGGAACTGCTCGATGCCGATCCGGCCGAGTCCATCCTCAAGCTCACGAGCGCCTCGCAGTCCCTCGAGCGCGCGTACGCCGTCTCGCAGCGCACGATGTCACTCAACATCGTGAACTGGATGCGCTGATCGGCTCTCGCCCTCGTTCGTCGTGCACACGGCCGCTCCCGCGAGGGAGCGGCCGTTCGCTTGTTCGTGCAAGCGTCCCTCGCGCGGATCCCGGACCGCCGGACTCAAGGGGTGCGCTCTCGTCGTCGTGGGACCGCACGCGGTCCGCATCGCCGCGAGCGACGAGTCGCATGCGAGTCGGCAGCGTGCTCGCGGGACGGCGGGGCCAGCGTCCACTCGATGCGTGCGATCGCGTTCACGCCTGCGCGATGCGGCGCGATGTTCGCGCCACGAACGCGATCCTGCACGACCACGCCCACGAGTCGCAGCCGAGTCGCGCATTACGCAACGCATCGTGTGGTCCCGACGTCGCCAGGACTCAAGTTCCGCGCGCGGGCCCCGAGGATAGCGGTGCCGGCAGACAGCCGGTCCCGGGCAGGAGCCCGGGGGACCCGGACGTACCCTAGGAGGGGGAACCGCAATGGGTGTCAACGACATCACGCTGGCGGGCGGTATGCGCCAGAACCTGACCAACCTGCAGCTCGTCTCGACCCTGCAGGCTCGCACCACCCAGCGTCTCGCTTCGGGCCTGCGTGTGAACAGCGCCGTCGACGATCCGTCGGCTTACTTCGCGGCGCAGGCTCACCGTGGCCGCGCCAACGACCTCGCGGGCCGCAAGGACGCGATGGGCGAAGCGATCCAGACGGTGAAGGCCGCCGACGCCGGTATCAAGGCGATCACGTCGCTGATCGAGCAGGCCAAGGGTCTCGCGGCCTCCGCTCGCAGCGCCGGTACGACGGACCGCGCCGCGCTGGCGACGCAGTTCAACGACCTGATGGACCAGATCGACGACATCGCCGTCGATTCGGGCTACAAGGGCAAGAACCTGCTCAACGGCGACACGCTCACCGTCGAGTTCAACGAGGACGGTAGCTCGTCGCTCAACATCGCCGGCTTCACGGCGACGGCGGCGGGTGACCTCGGTATCGCGGACGCCGTCAGCAGCTGGTCGACGGACGCGAACATCGACGCGGCGGTGGACGATCTCGACGGCGCTCTCACCGAGCTCCGCACGAACGCCAAGACGCTCGCTTCGAACCTCGGCATCGTGACGGCCCGCCAGGAGTTCACCACGAACATGGTGAACGCCCTGACCGAAGGTGCGGACAACCTCACGGCCGCGGACTCGAACGAGGAGGCGGCGAACATGCTGGCGCTGCAGACGCGTCAGCAGCTGGGCGTCACCTCGCTGTCGCTCTCGTCGCAGGCGCAGCAGGGCATCCTCCGTCTCTTCTAGGAGAGGCGGCAGGACGGAACGATCGGAACGGGGGCGGGCACTCGCCCGCCCCCACCGGTTCCCACCCGAAAGCCCGGCGTCCAGGACGGACCCGGTGCCGGAGGATTCGCCCGATGGCGCTTCGACTGAAGTTGAAGGCCGGTGAGCGCGCGATCGTGGGCGGCGCGGTCATCCGGAACGGTTCCCACCGGGCCGAGTTGGTCGTCGAGAACGACACGCCGGTGCTGCGGGAATCCGATGTGCTGCGGCCGGACGCCGTGCGCACGCCCTGCGAACGCATCTACCTGACGCTCCAGCTCATGTACGTGGACGACAGCGCTCCCGAACTCTACGCCGATGCCTATCGCACACTCACGGACGAGGTGTTGACCGCCGCCCCGAGCCTCGAGGCCCGGGTTCGCGCGATCGACGAGCAGGTTCGTCGGGGACGACTCTTCCAGGCGCTCCGTCAGGCTCGCATCCTCATCGAACACGAACGGGAGCTCCTGTCCCATGCGTCATGACCCCCGACATGCCTACGAGGCCGGTGCCAAGACCGCGGTCACCAATCGCGAGCTCGAGGCGACGGCCCTCTTCAAGGCGGCGCGCAAGCTCGAGGATTGCCTGCAGCACTGGGACGGCCCCGATCATGCCACCCGGCTCGACGAGGCCCTGCGCTACAACCTGCGGCTGTGGACCCTGTTCCAGTGCGAGCTCTCGCAGCCCGGTCACGACATGGTGCCGGAGTTGCGTCGCGACCTGCTGCGCCTGTCGGGATTCGTGGACAAGCGGACGTTCGAGATCATGGCCGAGCCCGAGCCGGCCAAGCTCCAGGCGCTGATCGACATCGACCGCAACATCGCGATGGGACTCTCGCACCCATCCTGAGCGCGAGCCCATCGTTCGTCGTGGTCGCGCACCGGCCACGGCGATGAACGGACCGCCCGTCCACCCTCCGGTGGGCGGGCGGTTCCGCATCCGCCGGCGACCTCGGTCCCCGGTGCGTCCGTCGCCCGGGTCCGGTGGCATACCTCACGCTCCATGCGGTAGGTGCCGGTGCTAGCCTTCGTGTCGGAGGAGGCCATGACGACTCCGCGGGTGCTGCTGGGGGTGTCCGAGCCACGACGCGACGAGGTCGCGGCGTTGCTCGTGTCGCTGGGGCACGAGGTGTCGCTGGCGGGGGATGCCGAGGAACTCGGGGGCCTGGCGCGCACGCGAGCGCCGCACCTGCTCGTGGTGGACGATGCGTTCGTCGAGGGGGCCGGCACCACGGGACTCACGCGCCTGCGCGCCCTGCTGCCGCGCACGCCGCTCGTCCTGCTGCCGCGAT
>JBEGJG010000217.1:0-3863 GCA_041184705.1 Candidatus Eiseniibacteriota bacterium | reverse complement strand
CATGGCGGTGGGCGCCTACGCCTCGGCGGTGTTCTCCATGCAGCTCGGGCCGCGCCTGCTGCCGTCCCTGGCCATGCTGCCCTTGCCCGTCGCGCAGGGCGTCGTGCTGCTGTTCGCGCTCGTGGCGGGCGGACTCATGGCGGCCGGGGCGGGCTGGTTGGTGGGTCTACCCAGCCTGCGCCTGCGCGGGGACTACCTGGCCATCGTCACGCTCGGCTTCGGCGAGATCATCCGTGTCGTCATCCTCAACCTGGAGTCGGTGGGTGGGGCGCGCGGGCTGTCGGGCATCCCGACGTACGCCAACTTCTTCTGGGTGTTCGGCACGGTGATCGTGGTCATCGCGCTCGCCGCCAACCTCGCGCGCAGCACGCACGGGCGAGCGCTGTTCGCCATCCGCGACGACGAGGTCGCCGCCGAGGCGCTGGGGGTGGACACCACCCAGTACAAGGTCGTCGCGTTCGTGCTCGGCGCGTTCTTCGCCGGCGTCGCGGGCGGGTTGTTCGCGCACTTCCTGAGCTACCTCAACCCGAGCTCGTTCACGTTCCTCAAGAGCATCGAGGTCATCGCCATGGTGGTGCTCGGCGGCATGGGCTCCATCACGGGCTCGGTGCTCGCGGCGATCGTGCTCACGCTGCTGCCCGAGGTGCTGCGCCCCGTGAAGGATTGGCGCATGGTGATCTACGCGCTCATGCTCATCGTCCTCATGATCACGCGGCCGCAGGGGCTCATGGGCACCCGCGAGATCGCGTTGCGCTGGCCGTTCGGCCGCCGCGAGACGGGGAAGGCGTCATGAGCGCTCCGCTGCTGCACCTCGATCACGTCACCATGCAGTTCGGGGGCCTCAAGGCCGTCTCCGACGTCGAGCTGCGCGTGAACGAGGGTGAGCTCGTGGGCCTGATCGGCCCCAACGGTGCGGGCAAGACCACGGTGTTCAACTGCATCACGGGCGTGTACACGCCCACGCAGGGCCGCGTCGTGTTCGAGGGACGCACCATCAGCGGGCTCAAGGCCAACCGCATCGCGTGCGGGGGCATCACCCGCACGTTCCAGAACATCCGGCTGTTCTCGCGTCTGAGCTGCCTCGACAACGTCTGCGTCGCCACGCACCCGCAGCGCAAGGCCGGGCTCGCCTCGGCCGTGCTGCGCACGCCCGGGTTCGAACGCGACGAGGCGCGTCTCAAGGCGCACGCCATGGAGATGCTCGACGTGCTGGGGCTCGCCGCATACGCGCACGAGCCCGCCACGAGCCTCGCTTACGGGCAGCAGCGCCGCCTCGAGATCGCGCGCGCGCTCGCCGGCAACCCGCGCCTGCTCCTGCTCGACGAGCCCGCCGCCGGGCTCAACCCGCAGGAGAGCGAGGAGCTCATGCACCTCATCCAGGACGTGCGCAAGCGCTTCAAGCTCACCCTGCTGCTCATCGAGCACGACATGAAGGTCGTCATGGGCATCTGCGAGCGCATCGCGGTGCTCGACTACGGCGTGCGGATCGCCGAGGGCACCCCGGCCGAGATCCGGGCGAACCCCAAGGTCATCGAGGCCTATCTGGGCGAGGAGATGCCGGCGTGAGCCACCCACTCGTCGTCGAGGGGCTCGAGGTGTTCTACGGCGCCGTGCATGCGCTCAAGAACGTCTCGATCGCGGTCGGGCAGGGCGAGATCGTCACGCTCATCGGCGCGAACGGTGCGGGCAAGACCACGCTGCTGCGCACCATCTCCGGATTGGTGCCCGCTCGCTCGGGTCGCATCGTGTTCGAGGGGCGCGACATCTCGCGAGTGCCCCCGCACGAGATCGTGGCGCTGGGGCTGTCGCAGAGTCCCGAGGGCCGCATGGTGTTCGCCAACCTCTCGGTCGAGGACAACCTCGAACTGGGCGCCTACCGACGCAAGGACGGTGACGGCATCCGCCGCGACCGCGACGAGGTGTTCCGGTTGTTCCCGCGGCTCCTCGAGCGCCGTCGGCAGCTCTCGGGAACGCTCTCGGGCGGCGAGCAGCAGATGCTCGCGATCGGCCGGGCGCTCATGAGCCGGCCTCGCCTGCTGCTGCTCGACGAGCCGTCGCTCGGTATCGCGCCCCTGCTCGTGCGCGACATCTTCCGCACCATCGTCGAGATCAACCAGCGCGGCGTCACCGTGGTGCTGGTCGAGCAGAACGCGCACATGGCGCTCGGCATCGCGAAGCGCGGGTACGTGCTCGAGACCGGGCGCGTCGTGCTCGAGGACGACGCCGCGAGCCTGGCCGCCAACGACGAGGTGCGCGCCGCCTACCTCGGCGGCTGACGCCTGCGCAGGTCCGCGCCGTCACGAGGGGGCGCTCGGTACTCCGAGTGCCCCCTCGCACCTCCCGGCGGTCATGGACGGCGTTTCACCCGGTCGCGGTGCTCTGCTAGCGTGCCCGCCATGGCCAAGCCCGCGCTGCGCACCCTGCCCTCGGTCGAGCGTCTGCTCTCGCACCCGAGCCTCGAGGCGCTCACCGCCGAGGTCCCGCGTTCGCTGCGCGTGGCCGCCGTGCGTGACACGCTCGACGAGGTCCGGGAGTCGCTGCGCCGCGAGGGCGCGGCCGCGCCCGACCTCGACGCGCTCGCGCGCGTGGCCGCGATGCGCGCGCGCACGGCCTCGCTGCCGGCGCTGCGCCGCGTGCTCAACGCCACCGGGGTCGTGCTGCACACGAACCTCGGTCGCGCCCCGCTCTCCGAGCGTGCGCGTCGCGCGGTCGCCGAGGTGGCCTCGGGCTACTGCTCGCTCGAGTACGACCTCGAGGCGGGCAAGCGCGGCGACCGCGGGGTGGGCCCCGAGCGCTGGCTCACCCGGCTCACGGGCGCGCCGTCGGCGCTCGTCGTGAACAACGGCGCGGGGGCGATCCTGCTGGCGCTCGCCGGGCTCGCGGCCGGTCGGCGCGTGCTGGTGTCGCGCGGCGAGTTGGTCGAGATCGGCGGCTCGTTCCGCGTGCCCGAGATCATGGAACTCTCGGGCTGCACGCTCACCGAGGTCGGGGCCACCAACCGCACCCACCTGCGCGACTACGAGAAGGCGTTCGAACGGCACGGCCGCGAGATCGCCGCCATCCTGCGCGTGCACCGCAGCAACTTCCGCATCCAGGGCTTCGCCGGTCAGCCCGACGCCGCTGAACTGTCGGCGCTCGCTCGGCGACGCCGGGTCCCGCTCATCGAGGACCTGGGCAGCGGGGCGCTCACCGAGCTCACCGAGTACGGGCTCGAGCACGAGCCCACGGTGGGCGAGAGCCTCGCGGCGGGGGCCACGGTCGTGACCTTCTCCGGGGACAAGCTGCTCGGGGGATCGCAGGCCGGGCTGGTGCTGGGGGAGTCGGCCGCGGTGGATCGCATCCGCCGCCACCCGCTGGCGCGCGCCCTGCGGGTGGACAAGTTGGCGTTGGCGGCGCTCGAGGCCACGCTCGCGCTGCACGCCGAGCCGGCGCGCGCGCGCGTCGAGGTGCCCACGCTGGCCATGCTCGGGGCCTCCGAGGACGCCTTGCGCGAGCGGGCCGAACGACTCGCGAACGAGTTGCGCGACCGCGTCCCGGGGCTCACGTGCACGCTGGTCGCGGGCGCGGGCGAGGTGGGCGGCGGCGCCATGCCGCTGCAGAAGCTGCCCGGGCCCGTGGTCGTGGTGAGCCACCCCGCTCACTCGGCGGCGGAGTTGGAGCGTCGGGCACGCGCGGCCGACCCGCCGGTCATCGGAACCGTGCGATCGGGGCGGTTCCGGCTCGACCCCCGCACGCTGGCCGAGACGGAGGTGGCCATGGCGGCCACCGCACTGGCCGCCGCATGGCGTTGAACGGGACCCGGACGGTTCGCTAGGAGATTGTCGGGACGACGGTTGCGCGTCGCCGGGACGCGCTTTGGTCGT
>JBEGJG010000216.1:0-3952 GCA_041184705.1 Candidatus Eiseniibacteriota bacterium | reverse complement strand
CTCCGGGGGCGGCGGGGGATCGGCGGGCACGAACCGCCACGGTAGTGGAGCGGGACGCCGCGCCACAAGCCCGGACGACGCGTCAGCGCGTGCGGACGTGACGGGTCAGATCGCGCAGGAGCGGCGTCATGTGCGCCCATGCGAAGCGAGCGCGACGGCGCGACAGACCCGTGATCGGCACCCACTCGGCGTGGGCCGCGTCGTCGGCCGCGACCGGCGTACCGCTTCGCCAACGCGCCGCGAAGTACACGTTCATGACCGGGAACCGCCCGAAGCCGCGCACGTGGTAGGTGTCCCAGTAGGTCCCGAGCGGGGTCACGGCACCCACGCGCAGCCCGGTCTCCTCGCGCAGCTCACGGCGCGCACAGCGCTCGAACGACTCGCCGGCCTCGAGGAAGCCGCCGGGCACGTCGAGGAACCCGACGCGCGGCTCATGCGCGCGCTCGAGCAGCAGGACGCGGTCGTCGCGCACCACGAGCAGCCCCGCGGCCGAACGCGGGTAGTCGTGCAACACGTAGCGACAGCGTGGGCAGATGACGTGACGCGGGCGCGTGGCGGTGGCAGGACGCCGCGACACCGGCGTGCCGCAGACCGCGCACGGGAAGCGCGGCGGGCGGCTCACGGCAGCTCGACCGCGATCACCGCGGGCAACGGCGTGCGGTTGCTGGCAGGCGGATCCTGACCCGGACGCGCCTCGGGCCACGGCCCGAACGAGGCGTAGCGGAACCCACCCCGCGCGACCAGCAACTCGGCCTCGCGCCCCCCGTCCATGCTCATGGCGTGCGTGATCTCGAGCGGTGACTGCATGATGACGTGCGCGAAGTCGGCCAGGGTGTAGGCGCCCTCGCTCACCAGCACCACGATGCGGTGGTGCCGGTCCTCGCCCACCACGGTGCGGTTCGCGATGCGCTCGCTGCGTCGCACGCGCAGCGTGGCGGTACTGTCGAACAACATGAACGACTGCGCGACCTCGTTCCAATGCAGCGAGTCGCGATCGAACGGCGCGTGTGCCAGGTCGAGCACCGCCGCGCCGCCACCGCCGTCGGTGCGATCGGCGACGAGCAGCGCCTGATAGCCCTTGTGCGCGCGCGGGGAGACCCAGCGTCCGCCGCTCGCGAGCAGGCCCATGTAGCGCCAGTCCGGGTAGAACTGTCCGGCGTTGAAGACCGCGACAGCAGTGGTGCGCCGCTGCCACTCGACGATGTCGAACGGGCGCGCGGCTCCGAGGCTCGAGTAATGGTGCACGCGCAACCGCACACGCTCGGGGTCGAGCCGCAACGCGGCGATGCCCGAGGAACCGCGCCGGCAGTACGGCTCCCCGCGCAGGGTCGCGAACTCCACACCGGGGGCGATCTCGCGCCAGCGCACCGCGCGCGACTCGCGCCACAGGACGAACGCACCCACCACGACCACGAGCGGCAGGATCCAGCGGGCGTGCGGCTGCGTGCGGCGCCAGTTCCGGATCACGCCGTCCCCGCGTGACGCTGGCGGGCCTCCTGCACCATGAGCAGCTCGCCCACGTTCTCGAGCGTGAGCAGCCCCACGAGCTGGCCCGCGCGCGTGACCGGCACGGCACTCAGCCGCGAGGCGCGCATGACCTGCAGGGCGCGCTCGAGCGGCCACGTGCCGTCCACCGGCTCGATGTCGGTGCGCACGACGCGGCCGACCGGGGCCTCGGGACCATCGGCGCGCAGGCCGCGGATGAGGTCGGAACGCGTCAGCATGCCGAGGTAGCGCCCGCCCTCGAGCACCGGGAAGTCCTGTTGGTCCCCCGCGAGCATGAGGTCCACCGCGTGCTGGAGCTCGTGGCGCGTCTCGAGCGAGACGAACGAGGTCACCATGGCCGCCGACACCGGCAACCCGATGAGCGCGGCGCGCGTCTGCACGATCGCGCGTTCCTCACCGGCGGCGAGGAACACGAACAGGGCCACGAACACCAGCATGGGGTTGCGGAACACGAACAGCCCCGCGACCGCGAACAGCAGCGCGAAACCCTGCCCCACGAGCGACGCGATGCGGGTGGCGCGCGGGAACGGCATCGCCAGCGCCAGCAGCGCCCGCAGCACGCGGCCGCCGTCCATGGGGAACGCGGGGATGAGGTTGAACAGCAGCATGGTGAGGTTGGCGAGCAGCAGGAACTCGGGCAGCCCGGTCCCCGCGCGTTCGAGCGCCTGCTCGGGCCGCACACCGTTCGCGACGAGTGCGACCGCGGTGAGCGTGGCGAGCACCAGATTCACGCCGGGACCGGCCAGCGCCACCACGATCTCCTGCAGCGGCTTCTCGGGCATGCGCTCCAGGCGAGCGACGCCGCCGATGGGCAGCAGCACGATCTCGCGCGTCCCGATGCCGTAGCGTCTCGCCGCGAGCGCGTGCCCGAGTTCGTGCAGCAACACGCACGCGAACAGGATGAGCAGTTCGCCGACCGACACCCACAGCGGGGTCGAGTCGCTGCGCAGCAACGCGACCGCACCCACGAGCAGCAGAAACGTGGCGTGCACCTCGATGCGGATACCGGCGATGGTGAGGAGTCGGAACGACCAACGCACGCGTGGGGCCCTCGGGTCTCGGGCGCAGTCTCGCACAGCGGGCCACCGGCGTGCAGCCCGCGGGGTCAGGCCCGTGGGGCGACCTCGTCCTCGAGCCGCAACCGGGTGAGCGGGCGCGACAGACGCACGCGCACGCGCAGCACGAGGAAGGTGGCGACCGCGACGAGCCCGGCCACGAAGCCCCACCACAGCCCGACCACGCCCATGCCCTCGCGGAAGCCCAGCCACAGGCTCACGGGCACGCCCACGATCCAGAATCCGACCACGTTGGCGAGCAGCGGCGCACGGGTGTCGCCCGCCCCGCGCAACAGGCCCGCCGCCACCACCTGCAGCCCGTCGAAGACCTGGAACACCCCGGCGATGGGCAGGAGCGCCACGGCGACCGCGAGCACGCCGGGCACATCGGTGTACAGCCGCGCGAAGACGCCCGGCATGGCGAGCAGCAGGCCGGCCGTGAACGTCATGAAGCCCGCGCCGCAGACGAGCGCCGCGCCGGCCACGCGACGGGCGTGCGCGCCGTCGCCCGCACCGATCGCGTGCCCCACCATGACCGCACCGGCCGAGCCGATGCCGAGCGGGACCATGAACAGCAGCGAGGCGAAGTTGATCGCGACCTGGTGCCCGCCCATGGCCTCGGCGCCGAACCAACCCGCGAGCACCGAGATGCCGGCGAACGTCGCGAACTCGACACCGTTCTGCAGTCCGATCGGCAGCCCCATTCGGAACATGCGCAGAAGCGGCCAGGGGCGCAGAGCCTCGGGACGCCACGGACGCAGCATGGGGCCGAGCGTGCGGCGGGACAGCACGAGCAGCATCACCAGCATGACGAGGCGCGCGATCACGCTCGCGAGCGCCGAGCCCACGCAACCCATGGCCGGGAACCCGAGGTTCCCGAACACGAACACCATGTTGAGCCCGAGGTTCACGAGGTTGCCCACGACGACCGTGGCGATGATCGCCTCGGTGTGCTTCATCGCCTGCAGGCACTGGCGCAGGGTCATGAACGCCAGCATGAACACGAGGCTCGGTGCCGAGGTGAGCACGAACGCCGTGGCGCGCGGCACCACGTCGGCGGGTTGGCGCAGCGCGGTGAGGATCGGCCCCGCGGGAAGGCAGAGCAGGCTCGCGATCACACCGAGCAGCAACCCCAGCACGACACCGCGCTGGATGCCGAGCGCGGCCCCGTCGTGGTCGCGTGCGCCCATGGCCTGCGAGACCACCGGGTCGAGCACCCACACGATGCCCACGCCGAGACTGTTGAGACCGTAGTAGTACAGGTTGCCGAGCGCGGTCGCGGCCAATTCGGTGGCCGAGACATGGCCCATGATGACCGTATCCGTCACGCCCATGAGCATGCCGCCGACCTGCACGGCCACGATGGGACCGGCGAGGCGGAGCAGCGAGGC
>JBEGJG010000215.1:0-4523 GCA_041184705.1 Candidatus Eiseniibacteriota bacterium | reverse complement strand
CAACCACGGCTCCAGCGCGGGCAGCAGGCGCACGTGCACGAGCGGCACGCACAGCGCCGCCGGTAGCACGAACAGCGCGACCGCCACCTTGCGCGCACCGCGCAGGTCGGCGAGCAGCGGCGCCCAGACCGAGCCGAACAGCACCGCCGAGAGCAGGCGCAGCGCGGGCGCGGCCTCGGGCATGCGTGCGGCGAGCAGGGTGCCGAGCAACGCGAACCCGGTAGACGCGTGGCGTGCGTGATCGCCCGTGGGTCGCCCGCGCCGTCGAGCACGCGGTCCACGAACCGACCCACGAGCAGCGCGACCGCCGGCAGCGCGGGCAGGGCGGCGGTGAGCGGTGGGCCCGGCCACAACGCCACGGGCACCAGTGCGGCGAGCGACAACGCGAGCAGCAGATGCTCGCGGTGCTCCATGTCGAGCGGGCCACCCGGCACCGCGGGTGCCGGGGCGCGTCGCAGTCGCGCCCCGATGTCGGCGAACGCGGCGCCCAACAAAGGCGTCCACGGGAAGCTCGCCACCACGGCGAACGACAACGCGAGCGGGGCGGCGAGCCACCACGACCCGCGCACCCCGGCGGCGTACGGGAACCACGGCACGTGAGCGAGGAACGACGGTCCGTGGATGGCCACCATGAGTCCGTACCACGGCAGGCAGGTGCCGATCACGATGAACGCGCCGCTCCACGGGTCGAGCCGCCGCCAGCCGTCGTGATGGCGCGCGAGCGCGAAGTAGAGCGCGAACCCCAGCACCGGCCACAGCGCGGACCACGGCCCGCCGGTGGTGCCGGCCGCTCCCAGCGCCAGCCATCCCAGCAGCACGCTCGCGCCCGCGGCGCGCGTCGCGCCGGTCAGCGCGGCGACGAGTCGTCCGATCCCGAGCCACGCGAGCAGCGTGGCGTACAACTGCACGCCGTCGGTGCGCGTCGCGAGCGGCACGCCCAGCATGCTCGCGAGCGCGCAGCCAGCCAACCAGCCCGCTCGGACCCCGAACGCCTGCATGCCCAGGTGCACGACCGCGAACGCGAGGGCCACCGCGAGGGCACCGCGCACGAGACGCGACAGCATCACCTCGTGCAGGTTGCCCCCGTCGCCGGGCCACAGTCTTCGCAGGAAGCGTCGCGCCACGACCTCGTGCGCGTAACCGGGCAGCGGCTTGTCGAAGAACGGCTCGTACGCGAACACCGGTGTGAGCCACTCGCGGTGGTTGGTGGACTCGAACGCGGTCACGAGGTCGCGCGACTCGCGCTCGTCCAGCGCCTCCACCGAACCGAGCCCGGTGAACGCGGTGAGCGCCAGTAGCACGAGCAGTGCGAGCGGCAGCCAGCGCCTCATCGCTCTCTCCACGGTGCGTGCGGGGTCGGGGTCGGGTTCACGGGGCGCGAGGATAGGCGAGACGGCGCGCGCTGGCACGGGGGCGTGGGCCCCGCGCGCGTTCACCGCGAACCGTGAGCCGGGTGCGTGGATTGACGGAGAGCGGGGGTGCGGGCACGCTCGTGCGCGGCGCGTGCGGATCCCCGCGCCACGCCCGCTCTCTCCACGCCGATCACCCCTCGTTCGCGCGCACGTGCTGCGCGCCGGAGGTCCCCGTGAAGCGTCTGTCCTGGTCCGCGGTCCTGCTCGCGGTCGTCGTCTGCTCGTGCTCCAAGCCACCCGCGCCCGCGCCCGTCGTCTGGGAGCGCGCCCCCGAGTTCGGGGACGCGTTCTGGCAGCACTGGGGCGACGGCCGTGCCGAGATGGCCGGCTACGACCTCGTGACCCCGCGCTACGGCGCGCTGCGGCGCGGCACGGCGGTGGCCATCACGGTCACCGAGACGTTCTCGAACGAGGCGCGTGTGAAGGCCGACCCGGGTCGTCATCCTCCCAAGGACGAGTTCCCGGTCCTCAAGCTCAACCTCGTGCAGGACTTCGCCACGGGGATCTACGACTACCAGCTCATGACGAGTGCGTTCGCCGCGCTCACGCCGGTGAACTCGCGCCCGCCCGGGGCTCTCACCAAGGTGTCGTTCGGAGCGCAGGAGTGGTGCGGGCACGTGTACGCGCAGATGCTGTTCGACGCCAGCTACGCGCGCTACACCGGCCACAGCTACTTCGACGGCGAGGCCGACAGTGCCAGCGCCATCCCGAGCCCGAACGACGCGTTGTCCGAGGACGGACTCCTGCTGTGGGCGCGCGGGTTCGCCGCTCCCGTGCTCGCGCGCGGCGACTCGGCGACGGCCACCGTCACGGGCTCGCTGCGACATGCGCGGCTGCTCCACCAGCGCATCGTGAGCACGTCGGCGTCGCTCGCGCGTGCGGCGACCACCGAGACGATCACCGTGCCCGCGGGCACGTTCGAGTGCGAGGTCGCCCGGGTGCGCATCCAAGGGGGGCGGTCGTGGACGTTCTGGGTCGAGGCGGCCGCACCGCACCGCATCGTCCAGTGGACGTGCGACGACGGCGAGCAGGCGCGGTTGCTCTCGAGCGACCGGCTGGCGTACTGGGGCATGAACGGTGAGGGTGCCGAGCGCGAGCTCGCACGTCTCGGCCTCACCGCCCGTGGCCCGCGCATGCCGTGATCCCCATGGTACGAACGAACGCCCCGGTCGCTCGCGCGACCGGGGCGTTCGACTGCTCGGCGAGTGGGTCGCCGATCACCTCACCACGGTGAATCGCTGCGTCAGCGTGCGGCCCGAGACCTGCAACCGCACGAAGTACAGACCCGGATCCAGCGTCTGCGACCCGCCAGCCGTCCAGTCGAGCGAGTGACGACCCGGCGCGAACGCACCCTCGGCGAGCAGCAGGCGCTCACGGCCCTGCACGTCGTGCACGCTCAGGCGGATGTTCGACTCGCGCGGCAGGGCGAACGCGAACCGCGTCGCGCCGCGCACCGGGTTGGGCACGACGGGGGCCAGCATGACCTCGGTCACCGGTGAGCCGTCGCCGACGCCGGTGGTGTTCGCGATCGACACGTCACCCGCCGACACGTCCTGCGCCGAGTTGCCCTGTGCGTCGCGCGCCGTCACGCGCACGCGCGCGGTGGTGCTCACCGGGCCCGTCACCGTCCACGAGTAGCTGCCCGTGTTGGCCAAACCGTTCGCGAGGGTCTCGAACGGACCACCGGTGCCCGAGCGCGAGAGCGCCAGGTCCACGGCGGTCACGGCCACGTTGTCCGAGGCCGACCACGTGATGGTGGTGGCGGTGCCGATGCTGATCGTCTCTCCGCCATCGGGAGCGGACAGCGTCACGCTGGGCGCGGCGACGTCGGTGAACGTCGCGGTCACCGTCTTGTCACCGTCCATGAGCAGGTTGGCCGGGTTCGTCGTGCCGGTCAGCGCACCGCTCCAACCCGTGAACGAGTGCCCGCTCGACGGGACGGCGGTCAGCTGCACCGTGCTGCCGTCGGGGTAGCTGGCCTGATCGGGCGACTTCGTCACGCTGCCACCGCCCACCACGTTCACCGTGAGCGTGCGCGCCACCGCCACGAAGCTCGCGGCGATGGTCTGGTTGGCGCTCACCGAGTTGAACGTGTAGCTGGCGACCGCGCCCACGCTGCCGCCGTTGACGAGCACGTCGGAGATCGCGAAGCCGGCGTTCGGCGTGATGGTGAAGCTCTGGCTCCCACCCGAGGGCACCGACACGCTGCCGCTCGGCGAGATGCTGCCGCCCGCACCCGCGCTGGCGGTGATGGTGAACGACGGCAGGTTGCCGAAGACGTACTGCGTGCCCGCGGTGGCGGCCGACAGCCCGGTCACCTGCACGCTGGTGCCCGACGTGGTGCCGGTCGTGAGCGTGCTCCACGCCGAACCGTCCCAGACGCGCGCCGCCCACGCGGCGGTGTTCACGCCCGCGTCCACGTCGGAGGCGTCGAACTGGAAGTCCGCGCTCCACGTCGCACCCGTACCGTTCAGGCTGGTGAGCGACCAGTAGCGGTTCACCGACTTCGCGGCGTCGAGCCCCGAGAGCCCGAGGTTCGGATGATCCGCGCCCACGGTGCTGGCGTTGAGGCCGAAGCCCGCGCCCGCACCGCTGCCGGTCACCGCGATCGGGGCGTAACGCGTCGCGTCACCGATCGCGAGCGTGGTCGAGAACGCGTTCTTGAGCAGGTTGCCGTGCACCCAACCGGTGCCGGCCGACGCGCCCGAGATCGTGGAGGCGGTGCCCAGGCTGAGCGTGCGCGCCCCGGTCACGAGGCGGCCGTTGGTGAACTGCAGCGGACCCGACCACGACACGTTCGTGATGAGGTTCACACCCGAGGGGTTGTTGACGTCCACGCGCGAGGTGCTCGAGACGTTCCAGGTGCCCTGGATGTCGAGGTTCTGCGCCGCCGTACCCGCGAACGAGAACGTCGGCGTGCCCGAGGCCGGGGTCCAGTTGAGCGTTCCCGCCGACTTCACGTGCACGCTGCCGCGGATCGTCGCACCGCCCGTCAGGTTCACGTTGAGCGTGCCGCGCGTCACGATGAGGCTGTCCATGGTGAACGCGCTCGCACCCGTCAGCGTGGAGGCGGCCAGGTTGTTGTACTCGAAGTCGGCGTACGTGCGACCC
>JBEGJG010000214.1:0-3965 GCA_041184705.1 Candidatus Eiseniibacteriota bacterium | reverse complement strand
GTGCGCACCAAGGGCCGCCTGCTCAACGAGGACGAATTCGCGCGCATCGTGTTGCGCACGAACCCCGACGGCTCGCAGGTACGCGTGCGCGACGTCGCGCGCGTCGAGCTGGGCACGCTGCTCTACAACATGAAGGCCCGCAACAACCGCGCCGAGGCCGGCATCATCGGCATCTACCAGATGCCGGGGTCCAACGCGCTGCAGGTCGCGGAAGCCGTGAAGAAGGCCGTCGAGGAGATGTCGGGCACGTTCCCGCCCGACCTCGAGCACAAGATCGTGCTCGACACCACGCTCGCCATCGAGGAGAGCGTCAACGAGATCCTGCATACGCTGTTCGAGGCCGTGCTGCTCGTGCTCATCGTGGTGTTCGTGTTCCTTCAGAACTGGCGCGCCACGCTCATCCCGCTGCTCACGGTGCCCATCTCGCTGCTCGCCACCTTCATCGTGTTCCCGCTGTTCGGGTTCACCATCAACACGCTGTCGCTGCTCGGCATGGTGCTCGCCATCGGCATCGTCGTGGACGACGCCATCGTCGTCGTCGAGGCGGTCATGCACCACATCGAACACGGGCTGTCGCCGCGCGAGGCGACCCTGCAGGCCATGAAGGAGGTCTCGGGGCCCGTCATCGCCATCGCGCTCGTGCTGTCGGCCGTGTTCATCCCGGCCGCGTTCATGGGCGGCATCACCGGGCGGCTCTACCAGCAGTTCGCGGCCACCATCGCCATCTCGGTGCTGTTCTCCGCGTTCAACGCCCTCACGCTCAGCCCCGCCCTGTCGGCACTGCTGCTCAAGCCCAAGGGCGTGGGCAAGCCCTCGCCGCTGACGGGCTTCTACAACGCGTTCAACCGCTTCTTCGATCGTTTCACGGGCGGCTACGTGTCGGTGGCGTCCATCCTCATCCGCAAGGCGGCCCGCAGCGTCGTCATCATGCTCGTGCTGGTCGTGGGTATGGTGGTGCTGTTCCGCGCCGTGCCGGGCGGCTTCGTGCCCGAGGAGGACATGGGCTACTTCATGATCGGCATGCAGCTGCCCGAGGCCTCCTCGCTCGAGCGCACCGACGCGGTCATGAAGAAGCTCGAGGCGATCCTCGCCGAGACCGAGGGCGTGAGCAGCTTCACCGCCGTGACGGGCTTCAACCTGTTCGTGGGCGTGGCCAGCAGCAACGCGGCCTCGGTGTTCGTCTCGCTCAAACCCTGGCACGAGCGTCACGGCCTCAAGGAGTCGTCGTTCGGGCTCGTGCGACGACTCAACATGCGCTGTGCGACCGAGATCCCCGAGGCGCAGATCTTCGCCGTCGGCCCGCCGGCCATCCCCGGCCTCGGCACCGGCTCGGGCTTCTCGTTCATGCTGCTCGACAAGAGCGGCAACCCGCCCGCCGCGCTGCAGGACATGGCGCAGAACTTCATCGCCGAGGCCCGCAAGCGTCCCGAGATCGGCGGCATCAACACCATGTACCGCGCCAACGTGCCGCAGATGTTCGCCGAGATCGACCCCGACCGCGTGCTCAAGCAGGGCGTGTCGCTGGCCGACCTCAACACCACGCTCGGCTCGCTGCTCGGGGCCA
The DNA here is from genome assembly GCA_041184705.1 of Candidatus Eiseniibacteriota bacterium. GTDB lineage: Bacteria > Eisenbacteria > RBG-16-71-46 > RBG-16-71-46 > RBG-16-71-46 > JAIOPA01. The sequence goes on along the minus strand of JBEGJG010000214.1, from coordinate 2,401 downwards.
GCTACGTGAACGACTTCAACCGCTTCGGGCGCGTGTACAAGGTGTTCCTGTCGGCACAGGCCGAGGACCGCGACGAACCGTGGGACCTCGCCAAGTTCTCGGTGCGCAACCGCGACGGCCAGATGGTGCCGCTCAACACGCTGGTCACGCTCAAGCCCGTGACCGGCCCCGAGTACACGAACCGCTTCAACCTCTCCCGCGCCGCCGAGATCACGGGCGTGCCCGCGCCGGGCTACAGCTCGGCGCAGGCGCTCGACGCGCTCGAGGAGGTCGCGAAGCAGACCCTGCCGCAGGGCTGGGGCTACGACTGGGCGAACATGTCGTACCAGGAGAAGAAGGTGGGTGGAGCCGCGGGCATCGTGTTCGTGCTCGCACTCGTGCTCGTGTTCCTCATCCTCGCCGCGCAGTACGAGAGCTGGTCGCTGCCGTTCTCGGTGCTGCTCGGCACACCGTTCGCCGTGTTCGGCGCCATGCTGGGCCTGTGGCTGGCCCGGTTCACGAGCGACAGCTACGTGAACAACGTGTTCGCGCAGATCGGCCTCGTCACGCTCATCGGTCTGTCGGCCAAGAACGCCATCCTCATCGTGGAGTTCGCCAAGCTCAAGCTCGACGAGGGGCTGCCGCCGGTCGAGGCCGCCATCGAGGCCGCTCGCCTGCGACTGCGTCCCATCCTCATGACCGCGTTCGCGTTCATCCTGGGCGTGGTGCCGCTCGTGCGCGCCGCCGGCGCCGGCGCCGAGTCGCGCAAGGTCATGGGCATGGCGGTGTTCAGCGGCCTGCTGGTGGCCACGTTCCTCGCCGTGTTGTTCGTGCCCGTGCTGTTCGTACTCGTGCAGCGCATGAGCGGGGGCGGTAAGAAAGCCCCTGCGCCCGCCGCACCCGCCGTCGAGGGAGGGCACCACTGACATGACCCCCATGCCCCTGCCTCAGCTTCGCACTCGCCGTCCGCGCGTGCTCGCGCTCCCCACCCTGCTGCTGCTCGCGTTCACCCTGCCCGGCTGCGCGCTCGGTCCCGGCTACCGCCGACCGGACCTGCCCGCCCCGCAGGCGTGGCGCACGCCCGACTCGCTGCTCGTCATCTCGGCGAGCGAGCGGGCCGCCGCCGACACGTCGTGGTGGCGGTCGTTCGGCGACCCCGTACTCGACGCGCTCGTGCGCGACGCGCTCAACCACAACTCCGACATCCGCATCGCCGCCGCACGCGTGGACGAGTACCGTGCTCGCTACGGCGTCGCCCGCTCCGATTTCAGCCCCAAGGTGGGACTCAGCGCCGGGGGTGCACGCGGACAGTTCTCCGCCGTCCCGCCGGGCCCCGACGGTCGCCCCACCACCGAGGCCTACGAGGTGCGACTCAGCGCCACGTGGGAGATCGACCTGTGGGGTCGCGTGCGTCGGGCCAGCGAGGCCGCGAGCGCGGACCTGAGGGCCACCGAGGAACTGCGCCGCGGCGTCGTCATGAGCGTCGTGTCGCTGACCGCCGAAGGCTACATCCAGCTGCTCGCACTCGACCGCAAGCTGGAGTACGCACGCGAGACGGCCGCCCTGCGCGCCCAGTCGCGTGGCCTGTTCCGGCAGCGCCTCGCCAAGGGCGACCTGTCCGAGCTCGAGATGAGCCAGGTCGAGTCGCAGTATTGGAACGCCGTGGCGCAGGTGCACGAGCTCGAGGCCGCCGTGAAGAAGGCCGAGAACGGCCTCAGCGTGCTCGTGGGACGCCTGCCGAGCGCGGTCGAACGCGGCATGACGATCGACAGCCTGCGCACCCCCGTGGTGCCCGTGGGGCTGCCCTCCACTCTGCTCGAGCGTCGGCCCGACGTGCGCGAATCCGAGGCCGCGCTGCGTTCGGCGCAGGCTCGCATCGGGGTCGCCAAGGCGCGCCTGTTCCCCACCCTGTCGCTCACGGGCCTGTTCGGTTACACGAGCCCCGAACTGAGCGACCTCGTGCAGACGCCCAACCGCATCTGGGACGTGGGCGCCGGGCTGTTCCAGCCCGTGTTCCGCGGTGGTGAGTTGTTCGCGCAGGTGCGCGTGGCCGAGAGCGTGCAGCGTCGGGCCCTCGAGGGCTACGCCGCCACGGTGCGCAACGCGTTCCGCGACGCCGACGACGCCCTGACCGATCGCGCCTCGCTGGAGCAGTCGTGGCGGGCGCAGGCGCAGCAGGTGGCCGCGCTCGAGACCTACCTCCGCCTGGCGCGCATGCGCTACAGCGAGGGCGTCACGAGCTACCTCGAGGTGCTCGACGCCGATCGCTCGCTGTTCGCCCAGCGCATCGCCCTGGTGGACACGCGCTCACGCCTGCTGCGCAGCACCGTGGGCGTGTACCGCGCCTTCGGCGGCGGCTGGGTGGACGCGGCGACCGCGCAGGCCACGCAGGCCGAGGAGTCCGGCAGGAAGCGCTAGTCCC
>JBEGJG010000213.1:0-3982 GCA_041184705.1 Candidatus Eiseniibacteriota bacterium | reverse complement strand
GTCGAGCTCGGGGGCGGGGCGTTCGGGCTGGAACGATCGCGCAGGGCGCAGCAGCGGCTGGGGCGAGCACTCCTCGGCGCCGCGTCGCGTCGCGCCTGCAGCGCGTTCGCGCGTCTCGTTCGGCACCGTCGAGGGCGCGGACTGGGACAGCGGGGACCCCGGGGACCGCGAGCCCATGCACATCCCGCTCGTGCCCGGGGGGCGCTCGGCCAACGCCAAGCGCGCCGTGGGCAAGCGCGTCCAGCACGACAAGTTCGGTGCGGGCACCGTGATCGATGCCGAGGGCGACGGGCCCGACATGAAGCTCACCGTGCGTTTCACGGGCTCCATCAAGAAGGTGCTCGCGCGATTCGTGTCGGGGGTCGGCGATGGCGATTGATCGCGCCGAGGCGGCGCGCATCGCCGCGCTCGCCCGCATCGCGCTCGCGCCCGAGGAAGAGGAGCGCGTCGCGCTCCAACTCTCCCAGGTGCTCGACCTCGTCGCCACGCTCGACGAACTCGATCTCGCGGGCTGCGAGCCCACGGTGCTCACTCCCGAGACGTCCGACCTGCGGGCCGACGAGCCCGACGGTCGAACGCTCGAGTCCGAGGTCGCGCTCGCGGGCTCACCCGAGACCGAGCACGGGTTCCTGCTCGTGCCGCCGGTCGTGGAGAGCCTCGAGCCGTGAGCACGCCGCTCTGGTCGTGGTCGGCGCGCGCCGTGGCCGAGGGCGTGCGTGCGGGTCGCGTCGCGCCTGAGGATGCGGTCGCCTCCGGATTCGACGACGTCGCACCCGGCTTCGAACCGTGGGTGAACGCGGTGGTGCACACCGACGCCGAGACGCGCCACGCCAACGCACGAGACGCGCGTCGCGACGGTCCGCTCGCCGGCGTGCCCGTGCTGCTCAAGGACAACCTGTGCAGCACCGATTTCCCGACCACCTGCTGCTCGCGCATCCTCGATGGCTGGCGGTCGCCCTACGATGCCACCGTCGTGCGCCGCCTGCGCGAGGCCGGGGCGGTGGTGGTGGGCAAGGGCAACATGGACGAGTTCGCGATGGGCTCGTCCACCGAGTACGGCGCCTACGGTCCGACGCGCAATCCGTTCGACGCATCGCGTGTCGCGGGTGGTTCGTCGGGGGGACCGGCCGCCGCGGTGGCCTACGGCCTCGTGCCGATCGCGCTCGGCAGCGACACCGGTGGCTCTGTGCGACAGCCGGGTGCGTTCTGCGGTGTGTACGGGCTCAAGCCCACGTACGGTCGGCTGTCGCGCTACGGCCTCGTGGCGTTCGGATCCTCGCTCGACCAGGTCGGACTGTTCGCGCGGCACGCCGGCGACCTCGCCGAGACGTACGCCGCGCTCGCCGGTCCCGACCCGTTCGACGCCAGCACACGCGCCGGGGCCGCACCCGATGTGTCGGCATGGGACTCCGGTGTGCGGGGATTGCGCTTCGGGTGGCCCGAGAACCTGTGGGTCGAGGGTGTGGAGCCCGCCATCGTGGCCGCGCTCGAGCGCGCCGCGAGCCTGCTCGAGCGTGCCGGTGCGGTCCGCGTGCCGCTCCACTTCCTGCCCGGGCGCTACGCGGTCGCGACCTACTACCTCATCGCCACCGCCGAGGCGAGCAGCAACCTCGCCCGCTTCGACGGCGTGCGCTACGGCCTGCGCGAACCGGCCGACGACCTCGTGGGGCTGTACACCGCGACGCGTGGCGCGGGGTTCGGTCCCGAGGTGCGTCGCCGCATCCTGCTCGGCACCTACGCGCTCTCGGCCGGCTATCACGACGCCTACTACGCCAAGGCCCAGCGCGCACGTACGCGCATCGTGCGCGAGTACGAGGCCGCGTTCGCGTCCTGCGACCTCATGCTCATGCCCACCACGCCGACGGCCGCGTTCCGGTTGGGCGAGAAGACCGAGGACCCGCTCGCCATGTACCTGAGCGATCTGTTCACGCTCGGGGCGAACCTCGCCGGCGTGCCGGGACTCTCGGTCCCCATGGGACTCGACGCGCAGGGCCTGCCCGTGGGGGTGCAGTTGCTCGGGGCGGCCGACGCGGAGCCGGTGTTGTTGCGCGCGGCGCGCGCCCTCGAGGTGGACGGTGACGTGTCGCGCATGGCGCGTGGTCCCGAGCGGGAGGTGGCATGGCCCGCGAAGCGGTGATCGGACTCGAGTGCCACATCCAGTTGGCGACGCGCACCAAGATGTTCTGCGGCTGCCCGGTGGGCTTCGGGGCCGAGCCGAACTCGGCCGTCTGCCCGGTCTGCATGGGGCTCCCGGGAGCCCTGCCGCGCGTGAACGCCCGCGCGGTCGAGGCGGCGATCGTGCTGGGGCTGGCGCTCGGCTGTCGGGTGAGAGCCGAGAGCGTGTTCGCGCGCAAGAACTACTTCTATCCCGACATGCCCAAGAACTACCAGATCACGCAGTACGACCGTCCCATCTGCGAGGGAGGGGCCCTCGGGTGCGAGGTCGAGGGTGAGGTGCGCACGTTCGACCTCACGCGCATCCACCTCGAGGAGGACGCGGGCAAGTCGTTCCATCCCGAACGCCACGGGGACCGTCGTCTGTCGCGCGTGGACTTCAACCGCGCGGGTGTGCCGTTGCTCGAGCTCGTGACCGAGCCCGTGTTCCATTCGCCCGCGGAGTGCGCCGCGTTCCTGACGCAGTTGCGCCGACTCGTGCGCTGGCTCGGCATCTCGGGTGGCGACATGGAGAAGGGCCAGCTGCGCTGCGACGCCAACGTGAGCGTGCGCGAGGTGGGGGCCGCCACGCTCGGCACCAAGCGTGAGCTCAAGAACCTCAACACCATCAAGGGGGTCGAGCGCGGCGTCGCGCGCGAGATCGAGGCGCAGTGCGCGTTGCTCGACGGCGGCGAGAGGATCGTGCAGGCGACGCTGCTCTACGATGCCGATCGCGACCGGCTCGAGGTCATGCGCACCAAGGAGCAGGCGCACGATTACCGCTACTTCCCGGACCCCGACCTGCCCGTGCTGCGTCTGCGCGCCGACGCGCTCGATCGCGCGCGCGCCGAGGCGCCCGAGCTGCCGTGGGCGCGCGAGGCGCGTTATCGCGAGGCGTTCGGCCTGCCGGCCTACGACGCGCAGGTGCTCACCGAGGATCGCGCGGTCTCGGATTACTTCGAGGCTTGTCGTCCCGGCACCGACGCGGCCGCCGCCAAGCTCGCGAGCAACTGGGTCATGAACGAGTTGCTGCGCGTGCTCAAGGAGCGTGGGTGGGGCGTCGCGGACTGGGCGGCGCGTGTGCCGGCCGAGCGGTTCCGCGACTTCCTCGCCCGCGTCGGGGCGCGCGAATTGCCGGGCCCCGTCGCGAAGCAGGTGTTCGAATGGCTCCCCGACGAGGACGGTACGGTCCCCGAGCTGCTCGAACGCCACGGCATCCGGGTCTCGGGTGGCGAGGACGAGCTTCGCCCCATGGTCCGTGCGGTGCTCGACGAGAACCCCGGTCCCGTGCAGCAGGTGCTCGAGGGTCGCGAGGCCACGTTCGGGTTCCTCGTGGGGCAGGTCATGAAGCGCAGTCGTGGTCAGGCCGTGCCGCAGGTGGTGAACCGCTTGCTGCGCGAGGAACTCGACGCGCGGAAGGGCTCGTGAGCGAGGCGCTTCGTGAGCGGGTGCGTTCGGCGGTCGCCTCTCCGCTCGACGGCACGCTCGGATCGCGTTTCGTCGCACCGCTCGTCACCTGGCTGGTGGCGGACGCGTCGGCCCCCGAGTCGTTGAGCGACGTGCTTGCGGGCACCATGTCGGCCCTCGAACGCGTCGGCGTGCTGCGGGGTCGTCAGTTCGTGCTGCTCGGTGGGGATCCCGTCCCCGAGGGCGCCCGCGCACGGGCCAGAGCCCTGCGCGCCGCGCTCGGAGTGCCCGTGCTGGTGCACGATCCGGAGCGCGAGGGGTTCGTGGCGGGCACGCTCGCCGATGGCACCGCGGTGGAACTCGACGACGAGTTGCGCGAGGCCGAGGCCATCGTCGCGGTGGGCATCGGCGGCCCGTGGAC
>JBEGJG010000212.1:0-4011 GCA_041184705.1 Candidatus Eiseniibacteriota bacterium | reverse complement strand
TCCCCGGGGCCCCGGGGAGCCGCTCCGGGCGCGGCCCAGCGCGGCTTTACAGTCCCCCCGCCGACCGCTATAGTCCCCCGCTCATGTTCGCTTTCGGCCTGCCCGTGCGCGTGTGCGCCGGCCGGCCCGGTCCGTGAAGGAGAATCCCATGGCGAAGTGCTTCGTTTGCGGCAAGATGCGCATGGCGGGACAGAACGTCAGTCACGCCAACAACATCACCAAGCGCACCTTCAAGCCCAACATCCAGAACGTCCGGGCGCTGGTCGACGGCCGCGCCAAGAAGGTCACGGTCTGCACCCGCTGCATCCGCGGTGGCAAGGTCGAGAAGGCGGTTCGCGGTTCCAAGACCGCCGCGACGGCCTGATCCTTCCCCATACGCTCGAAGGCCCGGTCCCCTCGCGGGACCGGGCCTTCGCGTTTCCCCCCTCGATCAGCGGGCGGTGCCGTCCTCGCGACTGCTCGTGAGGAGTTCCCGCCACGCCAACTGCTCGCGCGGCAGGGCGTGGAGCGGGTCGAGTTCGAGCGCCAGCGCGAACTCCACGTCGGCCTCGATCGCCCGGCCGAGTCGCAGCAACGTCCACCCCAGGTCGGCTCGCGCGGCCGCGAAACCCGGATGGATCGCGATCGCCGCTCGCAACGGGGCCTCGGCCCCGACCGCGTCGCCGCGCGTGAGCCGGGCGCGACCCAGCAGCGCATGCGCATCGGCCCACTGCGGACGCCGCTCGAGCAGCGGCACGAGCCGGGCCTCGGCCACGTCGGGCCGCCCCATCTCGAGTGCCAGTGCGGCACGCTCGAGCGCGGCCGCGTCGTAGCCCGGCTTGAGCTCGAGCGCACGCTCGTAGGCCGCGGCCGCCTCCTCGAGTCGGTCGAGCGAGCGCAGCGTGCGCGCGAGCGCCAGATGCAGATCGGGCCACTCGGGCGAGAGCGAGAGCGCGCGCCGCAGCGCCTGCTCCGAACCCGCGAGGTCGCCCATCTCGTAGAGCAACTGCGACTCCGACAGCGCCGCACGCGGCGCCTCGCTGTTACGCGCCAGCCCACGGCGCACCGCGCGCAGGGCCTCGTCGTGCCGGCCGAGCGCGTGGTAGACGAGCCCGAGCAGACGCTGCGCGCGAGCGAACTGACGGTTCAGGTCCACGGCCTTCTCGAGCGGCTCGCGTGCGCCCTCGAGGTCGCCGGCGCGGAATCTCGCGAGCCCGAGCCAGAACCACAGGTCGGGATACTGCGGGTGCGCCTCGATCGCGAGCTCGACCATCCCTTCCGCCTCGCGGGCCTGGCCGCGCTCGAGCAGCGTGCGCGCGGCGAGCAGTCGGGCCTCGAGGTAATGCGGGTTGAGCTCCAGCGCCACGCGCAGGTGCCCCAGGGCCTCGTCATGACGTCCGGTCTCGACCAGAAGCCCGGCGAGTCGGCAGCGCAGGTCGGCGTAACCGGGCTTGTCGGACACCGCCTGGGCGAGTGCGGTGATGGCCCCGTCGAGGTCACCGGCCTGCTGGCGCGCGAGCGCCTCGTCGAGGGGCCCCCGGCGCGCGGCCGCGTCCCCACCGCCCGGCAACAGGCGACGCCACTGCTCGCCGGTCCACTCGCGCGCGACCTCGGGCGTCACCCAATCGGGTGCGTCGAGTCCGAGCGCCAGCGCCTCGGCGAGTTCCGCGGCCGAACGCTCGCGTTCGCCGCGCGCCCCGAGGCAGACCGCGAGCAGCAGGTGCGCCTCCATGTAGTGCGGATGCTCGTCGAGCGCACGCTCGAGATCGGCGATCGCCTCGTCCACCCGGCCCGAGCGCTCGTAGAGACGCGCACGCTGGTAACGCAGGTCCGGGAAGGTGGGGTTCTCCTCGAGCGCGCGCGTGAACTCCGCCTCGGCGCGCGCGTGGTCCCCCGACTGCTGGTAGGCCAGCCCCAGATTGGCCCGCGCCTCGGCGGCATGCACCAACGCGAGGCAGTGGTCCGGGTCGTTCGGGTCCGGCACCTCGCGCAGGACGCGCTCGAAGCACTCCGCCGCGCGCTCGAACTCGCCGCGGTTGAAGTGGAGGATCCCTTCGTTGTAGCGACGGTTGTGCCCCCACTTCACCAGCGACGAGAGGAACGTCACTCGGGGTCAGTCCATCTGGCGGCGCAGGAAGGTCGGGACGTCGAGCCCCGAATCGCTGCGCGAGCCCGCACGCCCGAACTTGGGACGGTTGCGCTCGAACGCCGGCCGATCGAAACCGGCGTAGTCCTCGCCCGTCGGAACGGAGGGCGCGGACTCCACAGGACCACCCGACGACGGACCGTCCTCGGAGGCGGTGGGGCGCGGCGCGCTACCCGCCTTGGGCGAGACCTTGGAGCGGAAGCCTGTCCCCTCAGTCGCGCCGATCCCGGTGGCGACCACGGTGATGACGATGTCATCCCCGAGCGACGGGTCGATGGCGGCACCGAAGATGATGTTGGCGTCGTCGCCCGCGGCGTTGGTGATGATCTCGGCCGCCTCGCTCACCTCGTGCATACCGAGGTCGTGGCCACCGAGGATGTTGATGAGCACGCCCTGTGCGCCGTTGATGACGGCGTTCTCGAGCAACGGGCTCGACACGGCCTGCTCGGCGGCCAGTCGGGCGCGCTCCTCGCCGGAGGCGCGACCGGTGCCCATGAGGGCACTGCCACGGCAGGTCATGATGCTCTTGACGTCGGCGAAGTCGAGGTTCACGAGCCCGGGCACCGTGATGAGCTCGGAGATGCCCTTCGTGGCCTGGATGATGACGTCGTCGGCGACCGCGAACGAATCGACGAGCGAGGAACCCTTCGGCACGACGTTCAGCAGACGATCGTTGGGGATGACGAGCAGCGTATCCACCTCGGCCCGCAGCTCCTCGATGCCGCGCATGGCGTTCCTGCCGCGGGGGCCACCCTCGAACTTGAACGGCTTGGTGACGACCGCGACCGTGAGCGCGCCGATCTGGCGCGCCAGCCGGGCGACGACGGGAGCGGACCCCGTCCCGGTGCCACCGCCCATGCCCGCGGTGATGAACACCATGTCGGCATCGGCGAGCGCCTCCAGGATGGCGGCCTCGTCCTCCTCGGCCGACTGACGACCGACCTCGGGGTTACCGCCCGAACCGAGCCCGCGCGTGGTCGAGACGCCGATCTGCACCTTCGTCGAGGCGAGCGCCGAGTCGAGGGCCTGCGTGTCGGTGTTCGCGACGATGAACTCCACGCCCCGCAAACCCGCACCGATCATGCGGTTGACGGCATTGCCTCCAGCCCCACCGCAACCGATGACCTTGAGACGGGCCGAGTTGCGCGAGCGCTCGAGCTCGAGTTCGAACATGGGGGGCACCCTCCGTGGTGCGGTCACCGGGCTCCCGGCCCGAGCGACCCGTTGTGGACGACGGGAACGACTAGGAGAAGAGGTTCGAGATCCAGGACTTGATGTCGAATCGCCCGCGCGGACGGCCGCCCCCGACCTCGACGAGGTCGTTCATGGGCTGCTCATCGCCACCCGCCGCATGCAGCACGAGGCCGATGCCCGTGGCGTTGCGCGGATCGGTGAGTTCCGTGGTGAGGCCCCCGATGCCGCGCGGCCGTCCCAGGCGCACGGGCAACTCGAAGACCTGCTCCGCCAACTCGACCACCCCGGGCAGCAACGACGTGCCGCCGGTGAGCACCACGCCGCCGCCGATGAGAGGCGCGAAGTGGTTCTTCCGGAATTCCTTGTTGGCGAGTTGGAGGATCTCCTCCATGCGCGGCTCGATCATCGAGGCGAGCAACTGGCGCGAGATGGTGCGCTCGTCACGCCCCCCCACCCCGGGCACCGAGATCATCTCGTCGCTCACGCCCGCGGCCAGCGCGGCGCCGTACTGGATCTTGAGAGCCTCGGCACGGTCGAGCGGCGTGCGCAGCCCGATCGCGACGTCGCTCGTGATGTTGTGCCCGCCGAACGGGATGATGCTGGTGTGGCGGACCGCACCCTCGTGCCAGACCGCGACGTCGGTGGTCCCGCCACCGATGTCGATGAGCACCACGCCGAGCTCGCGCTCGTCG
>JBEGJG010000211.1:0-4039 GCA_041184705.1 Candidatus Eiseniibacteriota bacterium | reverse complement strand
GAACGGCGCGGCGGGCGTGCGGTTCCCGCAGACCACGCTCGAGCCCGCGACCGCGTGGATGCGCGACGCGCTGGCGCTGTTCGAGCGGCAGTCGCCGCTCGCGCTGGCCGCGCTGGTGGTCACGTTGGTGGTCGCGATTGCGTTGACGCTGCGCGTGCGCGCCGCTCGTGCGGGAGCGGCGCCGTCGCCCGCGCTCGCACCCGGAGCGCCGCCCACGGGGCGGGCGTGGCCGTGGACCGTGGGCGCGTTCGCGCTGGTGGCGGCGGTGGTCGCGCCCGCGCTCCTGACGCGACTCACCCCGCCCGTCGCACCCGAACCCGCGCTGCGCATCGAGGTGGTGGGCCACCAGTGGTGGTGGGAGGCGCGCTACCCCGATCACGGGTTCGCGACCGCGACCGACGTGCACGTGCCGCTCGGTCGTCCGGTGGAGTTGGCGATCACGAGCGCCGACGTGATGCATTCGCTGTGGATCCCGGCGATCGGTCCGCGCCACGACGTGCCGCCGGGGCGACGCCGCATCGTGTCGTTCACTCCCGATCGCCCCGGCGTGTTCGCCGGGCAGTGCGTGGAGCTGTGCGGCGCCTCGCACGCGAACATGCACCTGCGGCTGTTCGTGGACGAACCGGCCGCGTTCGACGCGTGGCTGGCGAACCAGCGCCTGCCCGCGCGGCCCGCGGGGGACTCGCTCGACACCGACCCGGTCACGCTGGGACAGCGCGCGTTCGAGCGCAACGCCTGCCGTGGCTGTCACACCGTGCGCGGCGTCAGCGAGGGGCCGATCGGTCCCGACCTGACGCACTTCGCGAGTCGCACCACGATCGCGGGCGGCATGTTCCCGCGCAACGACTCCACGCTGAGTGCGTGGTTGCTCCACGCCGACCGTCTCAAGCAGGGGTCCACCATGCCCGGCTTCAAGATCCCGCAGAAGGACCTCGTGAACCTGGTCCGCTGGCTGCAGAGCCTCGAATGAGCGACACCGCGATCCGATCGTCGTCGTGGACGGCCCTCGCGCCCACCGTGCGGGCTCGCGTGCTGCTGTGGCTGGCCGCGGCGGGGTTCCTGCTGGGTGGGCTCGAGTCGGCGCTGCTGCGCGCACAGTTGTCGGCCGCGGGGGCCACGCTGGTCTCGCCCGCGACCTATCAGCAGATCATGACGCTGCACGGCGTGAGCATGGTGTTCCTGTGCGTGCTGCCGGCCACGTTCGGGTTGGCGCTGGGCCTGCTGCCCGCGCGCGTCGCGGGCGGGCGCACCGCGTTCCCGTGGCTGTCGTCGTTCGGCGTGTGGGTGTGGGTGTGCGGTGCCGCCGTGCTGCATCTGGGGCTCGCCCTGGGCGGCACGTCGGGGGCGGGCATGCTGGGCAACGCCGACATGACCTCGATCGAATGGGCCGCGCGCGAGACCGTGTACCGCGGCTCGTGGTCGTTCCGCGCCGGCGGTGTGGACTGGTGGGCGACCTCGCTGGCGTTGGTGACGCTGGGCGTCGTGACGGTGGCGCTCGACCTCGCGGTCACGCTGGTGGCGCGGCGCGCCCCGGGCGTGCGGTTCGGGGACTTCATGCCGTTCACCTGGAACATGCTGCTCGCGCTCGGTCTGTCGCTCATCGCGTACCCCGTTTTGCTGGTGGGGTTGGTGATGCTGCAACTCGACCGCCTCGCGGTGACGTCGTGGCTCGCGCCCGAGTCGGGGGGCGACCCGACGGCGTGGGCGCGTCTGACCGCGATGCTCGGTCACCCCCAGGTCGCGATGCTGATCATGCCCACCATGGGGCTGGCGGGCGAGGTGATCGCGAACGCCTCGGGCCGAGGGCTGCTGGGGCGCTCGGCGATGCGCGTGTCGTCGCTCACGTTGGCGGTGGCGGGTCTGCTCGGTTGGGTGGCGCAGGTGACGCCCGCGGGTGCAGCGCACGCGCGTGAATTGCTGCCCGTGGCGGGCGTGCTCATGGCGCTATCGATCGCGACCGCGGTCTCGAGCTGGGTGGCGACCCTGTGGGGACGTCCGCTCGCCGCCGGTCCGGCGTTGTCGTTCGCGCTGGGTCTGGTCGTGCTGGTGGCGACGGGCATGTTCTCGGCGCTGCCGTTGGCGCTGCAGCCCGAGGCGGCGCGTCAGGTGGGCACCTACTTCGGTGTCGCGCACGCGCACGAGATGCTGTTCGGCGGCGTGGTGATGGGGCTGGTGGCCGGGCTCTACCTGCACATGCCCAAAGTGACCGGACGCGCGCTCGATCCCGCGCTGGGACAGCTGCACTTCGCGCTCACGCTGGTGGGCGCGGTGGTGACGTTCCTGCCCATGCACGTGCTGGGGCTCGTGGGCATGCCGCGGCGCATCCACACCTACCTGCCCGGCATGGGCTGGGACACGCTCAACGCGATCGCGACCGCGGGCGTGGTGGTGATGGTGCTGGCGGGTGTGGTGTTCGCGTTGGCGATCGCACGCGCGAGGTCCGCGGGGACCGCTCCCGCGACCGCCGAGCACGGCCGCACGTCGGGGCCGCTCCTGCTGGCCGCCGGTCTCGCGCTGCTCGCGTGCGGCACCCTGCTCGGCTGGACGGTGGGGCTGATCGGTCTCGTCGTCGCGGTGATCGGCGTGGTTCGGGCCGGGGTCGTTCGCGACTGAGGCGGCGTCAGGCCGCCATGCGCTCGGCGCGCAAGCGGCGCAGCCGGGGCGCCAGCGCGAGGTGGCCGATCGTTCCCACGAGGCCGAGCGCGAACATGACCAGCCACAACGTGGCGCGGCCCGCGTGCTCGAACAGCCACAGGCCGAACAGCGGCCCGAGGGCGACCGCGAGGCCGAACGCGAGCGAGTTGGCGCCCTGGTAGCGCCCACGGCGGTCGGGGGGCGCGAGGTCGGCCACGACCGCGTTCGAGACCGGTAGCACGCACACCTCGCCGATCGTCCACACGATCACACCGGCCGCGAACCCCCACGCGTCGTGCACGAACGCGTACATGCCGAACCCGATCGCGTACAGCAGCGAACCCGTGGCGAGCGTGCGCGAGCGGTCGAAGCGCGTGAGGAACGGTCCGAGGAACGGCTGGATCACCACGATGAGCACGCCGTTGATGGCCAGGATGGAGCCGAACGTGGCCGAGCCCAGTCCGTTCGACGCCATGTCGAGCGAGAACGCCGCGCCGCTCTGCATGAACACCATGGCGTTCACGAACGTCAGGCCCACGAACGCGAGGAACGTGCGGTCGCGGAACGGCACGAGGAAACCCGGGCCCGTCGCGCGGACCGCGGGGGCCGCAAGGGCCGCAAGGGCGGGGCGCGTCTCGGGCACGCCGCGCGCCACGAGGGTGCCGAACAGGATCATGGTGAGTCCGTTGGCCACGAACAGACCGCGGAACGAGTGGTCCGCGAGCCAACCGCCGAGCGACAGGCCGAGCGCGAAGCCCAGGTTGATGACCCAGTAGATGAGCCCGAACGCGCGCACGCGCTGATCGGCGGGCACGAGGTCGGCGATCGCGGCCTGCATGCCGGGTCGGTACGTCTCGGAGATGAGCGCGACCACGAAGATGGCCGGGGCGATGACCGCCATGCGATCGGCGAACCCGATCGCGATGAGGCCCGCGCCGCCGCCCCACAGCGCGATGAGCATGGTGGCCCGGCGTCCGATGCGGTCGGCGAGCGTGCCGCCGAGCAGTCCGGCCAGAGTGGCGCCCGCCCCGTAGAGCGCGACCACCGTGCCGGCCTGCGTGGGGGAGAGCCCGCGTTCGCGCGTGAGGTACACCGCGAGGAACGGCAGCACGAAGCCGCCGAGGCGGTTGACGAACGTGCCCACCCAGAGCACCCAGAACGGGCGCGGCAGTCCCCCGACGATGGCGAGGATTCGGCTGCGAGGTTCCACGGGGCGCTCCGTGTCCGGGGGCGACGGAAGGACGGACTCGGGCCGGGGGCTGCGGGCCCGGAAAGGGTTTGGCCTCGAGGGCTCGCGCCCTCGAGGCCAAGTGGTAGCGGGGGCTGGATTTGAACCAGCGACCTTCGGGTTATGAGCCCGACGAGCTACCAGGCTGCTCCACCCCGCATCAGGTAGACGCAAGAT
>JBEGJG010000210.1:0-4043 GCA_041184705.1 Candidatus Eiseniibacteriota bacterium | reverse complement strand
CACGTTGAACGCGCCCCCACCCGCCGTGATCGCGAACCCGTCGCACGAGGCGATCGTGGCCTCACCGCGCAGCTCGCCCGTACCGGTGTTCGAGACCGAGAGCGTGCGCACCACCGAACCGCCCACGACCGTGCTGCCGAACGCGACGGCGGATTCGGACAGGACGATGCGAGGGGCGACGGGGGCGCCGAGGTCGGAACAACCTGCGAACGCGACCAGCAACAGCAATGCGCTCGCGAGACGGAGGATCGGGTTCGGGAGGGTCATGGTGAGTCCGAATTTAGTGGAAGCGGGGTGCACGTCACAACGGACGAATGCTTGTGCCGCACGCGGTTCACGGCCGATGAACGTCGTGCAGCCTCAGGATGCGAAGTGGTCCCAACCGCGCGCCACGAGCGACTCGATCCCACGACCGCCGTCCATCGCCACGCCGCTGCCTGCCACGAATCGTCCGATGACGTGCAACGGCACACCGTGGGTGGTCGCGAGCGAACGCACCTCGTCGAGCCGGGTCGGATCGAGCGCGAGCAGCAACTCGTAGTCGTCGCTCGGTCCGGTCACGAGATGACGGAGGAAACCGGCCTCGCCCGCGGGGAGGGGTCCGCGTTCCTGGCCCGCGAACGCCGACAACCGGCGCGCGGCCTCACGCAGCGCGTCGTCGGCGGGCAACGCCTTGGCCTCGAGCACCGCACCCACGCCGCTGGCCTCGGTGATGTGCGCGAGGTCGGCCACCAACCCGTCACTCACGTCGATCGCCGCATGCACCGCCGACAGGGGCGCCAGCGCAAGAGCGAACGCCACGCGCGACGGGGGTGCGACGAACCGCTCGACGATCGCGACGGGCACGTGCTCGCGCGACGGGGGCGAACCCCACAGGGACAGCGCCACGAACGCCCCGGCGCTCCCCGGTGAACCCGTGACCGCGAGCACGTCGCCGACGCGCGCACCGGAACGCCTCCAGGCCGTGTCCCGCGCGCACTCCCCGAACAACGTGAGCGTGGCCGAGAACGTCTCGCCCGACGACAGGTTGCCGCCCACGATCGCGGCCCCGTCGGCCGCGAGCGCGTGCGCGCACGCATGCTCGAACGCCGCCGCGGCCGCCGCGGTCCACGACGACGGCAGCACGAGCGCCAAAACCGCCCAGCGTGGTCGCGCGCCCATGGCGGCGAGGTCCGAGAGGTTCGCGGCGGCGAAGCGCGAGCCCGCCTCGGTCGGTGAGCACAGCTCGCGCCGGAAGTGACGGTCCTCGACGAACGTGTCGGTGGTCACCACGAGGTCGTGGCCTGCCGTGGGACGCAACACCGCGGCGTCGTCGCCAGGACCCACCACGACGCCGTCGCCCGGTGGCAGCCCGGCGACGATGGCGCGGATGCGCTCGAACTCGCCGACCGGATCAGGCATGACGCTCCGAACCCGCGGGCGAGAGCCGCATGCCACCGAACACGAAGGCCGCCAGGACCGCACAGGTCGCGCCGAACGCGAACGGGGCCGCGGGTCCCACGTGCTGCCACAACAGGCCCGCGATGACGCTGGCGGGCAGCAACGCGCACCCGACGGCGGCGTGGTACACGCCGTACGCCCCGGCGCGCCGCGGGCGCGGCACGAGGTCGGCGACGAGGCTGCGCGCCTGCCCGTCCACGAGCGCGATGTGCACCGCGAGCAGCGCGAACGCGACCAAGGCACCCGTGCGCGAGGGCACGAACGCAGCCACGCCGTACGCCACGGCGTACAACCCGTAGCCGGTGAGCAGCAGCGGACGGCGACCGATGCGGTCCGAGAGCCCACCGAAGGGCGTGGCGAGCAGGGCGGCGAGCAGGTTGTAACCGAGGTAGATCAACGCCACCTCGCCCACCCCGAAACCGACGTTGCCCGCTCTCAACAACAGGAACGCCATGCTCGAGTTGCCGAGCTGGAACATCACATCGGCGATCACGAAGCCTCGGAACCCGCTCCCGAGCGGGGTGCGATCCGCGACCGGACGTGCGGCCGCGACGCGCGGGGCGGGCGGGCGAACGAGGAACCACAGCGCCACGACCGCGAGCACCGCGGGCACGGCCGACACGAGGAAGATACGGCGATACGCCTCGCTCCCCGCCGACTCCCAGTGCGCGAGCAGCCACCACGCGAGCAGCGGCCCCAGCGCAGCGCCGAACGTGTCCATGGCGCGATGCACGCCGAACGCCATGCCCACCTGACCGTCGGGCACCGAGTCGGCGAGCAGCGCATCGCGCGGCGGGTTGCGCATGGCCTTGCCCACGCGGTCCCCGAACCGCAGCGCGAGCAGCGCGGGCCAGGTCGCGACCAGGCCCATGAGCGGCTTGCACAACGTCGAGAGCGAGTAGCCCGCGAGCACGAGCGGCTTGCGGCGCTCGGGCGCATCGCCGATCCGCCCCGACACGAGGCGCAACAGCGACGCGGTCGCTTCCGCGAAACCCTCGAGCAGGCCCAGACTCGCCATGGACGCGCCGAGCGTGGCGGTGACGAAGAGCGGCATCACCGGCACCAGCATCTCGCTCGAGACGTCGGTGAGGAAGGACGTGATCCCCAGCGCGAACACGTTGCGCGGCAGCCCCGCGATGCGGTCGGCGTCGGACGCGGCGCGGTCCGGGGTCTCGCTCACGGGCTCCTCGTGCGGCGCGTGGCCGGCTCGGTTCGGGGGGATGCGGTGCGGCCCGGACCCTGTGGGGTCCGGGCCGCCCATCCTAGCCCAGCCGGGTGCGCGGGCGTCAGTCGATCGACTTCACCTCGATCGGTCCCAGTCCGTCGAGCTCCTTGGCCGCGAGCGCGCCGTTCGTGACCACGAGGATGCGCAGGTCCTTGGTGCAGAAGTGGGTGCGCAGCACGCGCCGCACGTCGTCGAGCGAGACCGCGGCGATGCGGTCGGGATAGCTCGCGATGAAGTCCTGCGGCAGGCCGAAGAACTCGACGTCGGCGATCTCGCCCGCCAACTCGTCGGGCGACTGCAGCCCGAGCGGGAACTGGCCCCGCAGGTAGTTGCGCGCCTTGTCGTGCTCGGCCGTGGTGGGTCCCTCCTCGACCAGCTTCGAGACCTCGGCGAGCACCGCGTCCACGCACTTCCGCAGCTTCTCGTTGCGCGTGAACGTCTGGATGCGGAACGCACCGGCCGCCCGATAGGTCTGGAACCGCGAGCTGATGTTGTAGGTGAGTCCCTGCTCGACGCGGATGGAGTTCACGAGTCGCGACGTGAAGCCCGCACCGAGGATCGTGTTCGCGACCTGGATGGCGTACCAGTCCGGATGCCCGCGCGGAACCGAGGGGCAGACCATGCGGATCTGCGACTGGGTCTGCTCGGGCTTGTCCACGACGCGGATCGAGAGCCCCGGCGTGGGCGAGGCCGGTCCGTACGGCTCCGCCGCGGGCACGGGGCCTCCGGGCTTCCAGCCCGCGAACGCTCTCCGCAGCGATGCGAGGAACGACTTGGGCTCGACCGCGCCCACCACCACGAGCACCGACCGCTCGGGCGTGACGAAGCGGCGATGGAAATCGAGCACGTCGTCGCGCGTGACGGCCGCCAACCCGGACTCCCAGCCGATGGCCGGGTGCGCGAGCGGGCTGCCCTCACCCCAGAACCAGTGCGCCAGCGCGTTCTCGGCGACCACCGAGGGCTCGCTCTTGGCCGACGCGATGGCGCCCAGCGTCTCGTCCTTCTTGCGCGCGAACTCCTCGGCCGCGAACGACGGCGACACGACGACGTCGCGGAACAACTCGAGCCCGAGCGGCATGTCCTTGGCCAACACCTCGCACGACACGGTGAGCTGCTCGGCGCCCGCGGTGGCGGACAACTCGCCGCCCACGAACTCGATGGCTTCAGCGAGCTCCTGCGCGCCGCGCGAGCCCGCGCCCTGCGTGAGCAGGTCGGCGGTCAGACGGGCGAGACCCTCACGACCCTTGGGATCGTGGACCGAGCCGGCGCGGGCCACGAGACGCAGGTCCACGAGCGGCAGGCGCGAGGACGGCACGATGACGACGCGCAGACCGTTGGGCAGGGTGGCGCGAACGGTCGCGCTCGCGCCCCCGGACTT
>JBEGJG010000209.1:0-4307 GCA_041184705.1 Candidatus Eiseniibacteriota bacterium | reverse complement strand
GCAGCGCACCGAGTCGGTGTTCGCGGGGGCGATGCCCGAGATGGAGGTGTTGAGCCACTGGCCCAGCGGCTTGGTCACGTCCATCGCGATCTCGGTGGGGCCGCCGGGGATCTCGGTTCCGGTCGCGTCCATGAAGGCGATGTGCATGACGAGCTGGTTGTCGTTACCGACCTGGATGGGGCTGTCGGCGCAGGACGTGAGCGCGTTCAGACTGAACTGCCAAGGCGTGCCCGGGGTGGTCTTGAAGCTCTGGTACATGACCGAGTTCGTGCCCGGGTTGAACGTGCCGAACAGCTTGGCGGCGCCGCCCGCGGAGTACGAGCCGAGCGCGCGGCCGTCGAAGTACACGTTGCCGAACGTCCGCCAGCCCGGCACCACGAGGCCGTTGCCGGTGGGCGAGCTGAAGTTGGAGTTGCTCAACACGTTGCCCGACACGCTCGGGGTCGTGTAGCTCTCGAGCATGAGGTCGTCCACGTACACCGCTCCGCCGGCACAGCCGGGCTGCAGGTACAGGATGAGCGCCTCGACGCGCCGGGCCGCGGCCGGAGCGTTGGCCTTGACGGTGAAGGTGTTCCACTGGTCCTTGATCGTGAACGGCCCACCGATCACGGCCTCGCTGCCCTGGATCTCCGAGCCGCCCGTGACGGCGTTGAAGAACGCCAGCTTGATGAGGGCGCGGTTGCTGCTGCAGGTGAAGCTGCCGGGGATGGAATCCGCCGAGGCCATGTAGGCCTGGCAGGAGAACTCGAACGTGGTGTTCGAACTCGCCGCGAGCGGGAACGTCTGCAGGAACCCCGAGACGTTGAAGGTGGGTGCGAACGGGCAGTTGACGAAGCCGCCGTAGATCTTCGCGGCCGCCGCACCGGTGCGCATGATGTTGTCGTTGGCCGCGGTCGAGAGCGCGACGCTCGACGGCAGGGCCGGGCTGAACGTGGTCCAGCCGGTGAAGCTGCCGCCGGCCGACTCGAAGCCCGGGTTCACGAGCAGGTTGGCGGCTCGTACCGGGACGGCGAGGGCGCCGGTACAGACGAAGGCGAGCAGCAGGAGACGGGCGAAGCGGTGCATGTGCACCCTCCTGAGGGTGGTGGCGATGGCAGCCGGCAAGGCAGGGTCACCGGACGGATGTCGGTCGGTAGTCGCGACGCACACCGAACACACCCCGGGTGAGGCTTGGGGGGGCGTGGACAGGGCTTCGCGGCTTGACAGGCCTCACACAAGCTTACAGAATGTTCGACGAGCGAACAAAGTGGTTTCTCCGCGATTCGAGGGTTCCCATGGGTCCAGCCGAACGGCAGGGCGAACGACCGCTCCTCGAGGTTGAAGGGCTTCACAAGTCCTTCACTAGCAAGGGGCTATTCGGTCGTTCGACCACCATCGAGGCCGTCCGCGACGTGAGCTTCACGCTCGAGCGGGGGCGAGCGGTCGCCGTGGTCGGGGAGTCGGGCAGCGGCAAGAGCACGATCGCCCGCCTGCTCCTGCGCCTCGAGCGCCCCGACTCGGGGGCGATCCGCCTCGACGGGCACGACGTGCTGCGCGAGGAGCGCCGAGGCGCCTCGCTCGCCTACCGGCGACGCGTGCAGATGGTGTTCCAGGACCCCTTCGGCTCGCTCAATCCCGCGCACGACGTGCTCCACCATCTCGTGCGCCCGCTCCTGCGGCATCGCCGTGCGCTTCCGGCCGAGGCGCGCCTGCGCGCGGCCGCGTTGTTGACGCGCGTCGGATTGGAGCCCGCCGAGGACTTCCTGCACCGCCGACCGTTCGAGCTCTCGGGGGGCCAGCGCCAGCGCGTGGCGATCGCGCGCGCACTCGCCGTGGAACCCGACGTGCTCGTGGCCGACGAACCCACCTCGATGCTCGACGTCTCGATCCGCGTCGGCATCCTCAATCTGCTGGTCCAGCTCAAGCGCGAGCAGGGTCTGGGCATCGTGCTCATCACCCACGACCTCGCCTCGGCGCGCTACCTCGCCGACCACATCCTCGTCTGTCATCGCGGTCGGGTGGTGGAGTCCGCGCCCACCGACACGCTGCTCGGCGCACCCGCGCATCCGTACACGCGGGCGCTGCTCGCCTCCATCGCCGGTCTCGAGACCGACGCCGCGCGCGTCCCGCCCCCGGCGGCGCCCGGGCCCGTCGTCGGCTGCCCGTTCGCCCCGCGTTGCCCCGAGGCCTTCGAGCCCTGTTGGAAGACCGATCCCGAGCCGCGCCCCGTGGGTGCGGCGACCGTGCGTTGTCATCTCCATGGGGCCGTCCCCGGCCCCGCCACCGGGTCCACGAAGACCTCGGTGCGAACGTCGTGAAACCGGAGGTCCGATGAACCCGTCCCGCTCGTCGTGGTGTGCCCTTCGCCGCGCCCCGCTGGTGCTCCTGACCGCGCTGCTGTCGTTCGTCGGCGTCTCGCACGCCCAGCCGGGTGCCGCGCCGCAGGTGCGCGTCGTGCGTGACGGCGGCGACCCGCGCCTGCAGGTGGACGGTCGCGACTTCATGGTCAAGGGCATGAACTGGGACTACTTCCCCACGGGCACGAACTACTCCTACGACTTCTGGGGACAGTCCGACGAGTTCATCCGGGCCGCGCTCGCGCGCGAGATGTCGCTCATGCGCGCGATGGGCGTGAACGCCGTGCGCATGTACGTGGGCGTGCCGCCGCGCTGGGTCCGCTACATCTACGAGACCTACGGCATCTGGACGGTGATCAACCACCCGCTCGGTCGCTACGGCTTCACGTTCGACGGCGTGTGGACCCCCGTCGTGGACTACTCGAACCCGAACCAGAAGGCCGCCATCCAGGCCGATTTCATCGCCACCGTGAAGCGCTTCGAGGGCACGCCCGGCGTCCTCATGTGGCTGCTCGGCAACGAGAACAACTACGGTCTGTCGTGGAAGTCGTTCGAGATCGAGGCGCTGCCCGTCGGCGAGCGCGACGGCGCACGCGCCCGGCACCTGTACCGTTTCTTCGGCGAGGTCGTCGACGCCACGCACGCGGCCGACCCGACGCGTCCGGTCGCCATGGCGAACGGCGACCTGCAGTACATCGACATCATCGCGCAGGAGTGCCGCAACCTCGACATCTTCGGCACCAACGTCTACCGCGGCATCTCGGCGCGCGACCTGTACGAGGTGGTGAAGGCCAAGCTCGGCCTGCCCATCGTGTACACCGAGTTCGGCGCCGATGCGTTCAACGCCCGCGACATGCGCGAGGACCAGTACAGCCAGGCGCGCTACCTGCTCGGCCAGTGGCAGGAGATCTACGAGATGTCCGCGGGCAAGGGCCGCGTCGGCAATTGCATCGGCGGTCTCGTGTTCCAGTGGAGCGACGGCTGGTGGAAGTACATGCAGGAGACGAACCTCGACGTGCACGACACGAACGCCTCGTGGCCCAACGGCGGGTACGACGACTACGTGCAGGGCAACAACAACATGAACGAGGAGTGGTGGGGCATCTGCGCCAAGGGCATGGCCGACGGGCGCGGGAACTACGACCTCTACCCGCGCGCGGCCTACTACGCGCTGCGCGACGCCTGGCGCCTCGACGCCTACGCGGCCAGCGTGGACACGACCGCCATCCGCGCGCACTTCGGCCGGCTCGACGCGGCGAGCGCCGAGGTCGAGGCGCGCGGCAACCGTGCCGCCCTGTTGGCCTCGGCCTCGGATCGCGTGCGCGTGAGCGGGCTGCGCATGAACCTCGAGACCTACAGCACGGGTGCCGTGGGCACGAACTCGCCCGCACTGGGTGAGCCGGCCGCGATCCCGGTGGGCTTCGACAAGATGCAGTCGTTCTTCGTGGACGTGCAGGCCTCGCCCTCGGCGAACGTGACGGGCACGGTGTCGTTCAACGTGCTCGGGAACGTGGCGCTCAATCCCATCGACGACATCTTCTACGAGAAGCGCGGCCAGCCTCTCGTCGTCGAGGACGCCTCGGGCAGCACGCTCGAGACGTCAAGGTGTACCGCGCCACGCTGGCCTGGGACGAGCCGTGGTTCCGACTGAACGGCTTCTTCCGCGAGGGGCATTACCACTGGGGTTACGAGGGCGATTTCTTCAACCTCTACCGTGAGGCCTACTACGGTCCGAACATCGACATCTACAACGCCGACGTGCCGCTCGGTGTCGAGATCGTAGGCAAGAAGGGGCTGAACGGTCTCACCTTCGCGTTCGGTCCCGAACTGTGGTGGGGCGCCAACCCGGCGATGCTCGCCAAGTACCGGCGCCAGCTCGGTCGCTTCCAGACGACCGGCGTGGTGCAGGTGGACGTGGCCGAGAAGCAGATCTCGGTGTTCGACGAGACCTCGGCCTCGATCCCGCTGCCG
>JBEGJG010000208.1:0-4823 GCA_041184705.1 Candidatus Eiseniibacteriota bacterium | reverse complement strand
GTGCTACTGTGTGCGGAACGCGCCGCGTCGCCATCCTTCCCACGGGACCGCCCCCCGACCGGCCGCGCCACCCCGGACCCGCCCGTGACCCGTTCGAAGCCCGCGACCGAACCCATCGCCGCCATCCGCATCCGAGGCGCCCGCCAGCACAACCTGCGCGGCGTGGACCTCGATCTGCCGCGTGGCGCCCTCTCGGTGGTGACCGGGGTGTCGGGTTCGGGCAAGTCCTCGCTGGCGTTCGACACCCTCTACGCCGAGGGGCAGCGCCGCTACGTCGAGTCGGTGAGCACCTACGCCAAGCAGTTCCTCGACCGGCTGCCGCGCCCCGACGTGGACTCCATCACCGGTCTGACCCCGGCCGTCAGCATCCAGCAGAGCGCCCCGGCGCGCAGCGCGCGCTCCACGGTGGGCACGGCGACCGAGATCCACGACTACCTGCGGCTGCTCTACGCGCGGGCCGGCACCGTGCACTGCGGCTCGTGCGACCGTCCCGTGGTGGCCGACTCGGCGCGCAGCATCGCGCTCGAGGCCGAGCGATGGGCCGAGGACACGGTGGTGTTCGTGCTCGCCCCGGTGACGCTCTCGGCCCGGCTGGGTTGGGAGGAGCAGGCCGGGCATCTGCTGCGCGCCGGGTACACGCGCGCGTGGATCGGGGGGGAGGCGGTCGCGCTCGACCCCGTGCCCAAGGTGCGCAAGGGGACGAAGCAGGTCGAGGTGGTGGTGGACCGCCTGCGCTGGCGATCCGACGAGCGCGAGCGTCTGCTGCGCTGGCGATCCGACGAGCGCGAGCGTCTGGTCGAGGCGTGCGAGCAGGCGTTCCGTCGCGGCGAGGGCCGGTTGCAACTCGTGGTGGGGGACACCGAACCGCAGCTGCGCAGCGAGCGCTGGGAGTGCGCGCACTGCGGCACGCCCGCGATGAGCCCCGAGCCGGGCCTGTTCTCGTTCAACAGCCCGCTCGGCGTGTGCCCGACCTGCAAGGGGTTCGGCGACGTGCTCACGTTCGCCCCCGAGCTCATCGTGCCCGACGGAGGCAAGAGCCTGCGCGAGGGCGCGATCGCGCCGTGGGCCGGGTCGTGGCGCTCGGTGACGTTCCCCAAGGTGCTCAAGTTCGCGGCCGAACGGGGCTTCGACGTGGACGAACCGTGGGATTCGCTCGACGCCGACCACCGGCAGGCGCTCATGCACGGGGACGGCAAGTTCCACGGGGCGATCCCGTTCCTCGAGAAGCTGCAACAGAAGTCCTACAAGGCCGGCAACCGGTTCATCGTGAAGCGCTATCAGGTACCGCGACGTTGCACCGCCTGTCAGGGCAGCCGCTTGCGGCCCGAGGCGCTGCGCGTGCGCGTGGGTGGGCTCGACATCGCCCGACTGTGCGCCATGCCGGTGGCCGAGACCGCCACGTTCCTCGCCGGGTTGGTGCTCACCGACGCCCAGCGCACCGTGGCCGCGGTCCCGCTCGTCGAACTCGAGGCGCGTCTGCGCTTCCTGCTGCGCGTGGACCTGGGCTACCTCACGCTCGACCGCCTCACGCGCACGCTGTCGGGCGGCGAGGCCCAGCGCATCGAGCTGGCCAACGCGCTCGGGGCCAACCTGGCCGACACGCTCTACGTGCTCGACGAGCCCACGGCCGGTCTGCACCCGCGCGACACCGAACGCCTCATCGGCATCCTGCGCGAGCTCACCTCGCGCTCGAACACGCTGGTGGTGGTCGAGCACGACCCGCTCGTGATCGGGGCGGCCGAGTACCTGGCCGACCTCGGGCCCGGGGCGGGGGAGCACGGCGGGCGTCTGCTCTACGCCGGGCCGGCCGCGGGCATTGCGGCGGCCGAGGGCTCGGAGACCGCGCAGTACCTGACCGGCGCCAAGCGCATCTCGCGCACGCCGCGCGCGGGCAAGCCGGCGGGCTTCATCACCGTGGAGGGCGCGCGCCATCACAACCTGCGCGACGTCACGGTGCGCTTCCCGCTCGGGCGGCTCACCTCGGTGACCGGTGTGTCGGGTTCGGGCAAGAGCAGTCTCGTCGAGGACATCCTCTACCGCGCCGCGCTCAAGCGGTTCGAGGGCCGCGAGGACGACCCCGTGGGGACGCACCGCGCGGTGAAGGGGCTCGAGGCCCTGAAGCGCGTGGTGCTGGTGGACCAGTCGCCCATCGGCCGCACGCCGCGCAGTTGCCCCGTCACCTACATGGGGGCGTACGCGGCGCTGCGCGAGGTGTTCGCGCGCCAGCCCGTCGCGATGGCGCGCGGGCTCAAGGACGGGGCGTTCTCGTTCAACGCCGCGGGAGGGCGGTGCGACCACTGCGAGGGTGCGGGCTGGGTCGAGGTCGAGATGTACTTCCTCGCCGACCTCATGGTGCCGTGCGAGATCTGCGCCGGGGCGCGCTTCAAGCCCGAGGTGCTCGACGTGCGGGTGCGCGGCATCAACATCCGCGAGGCGCTCGACCTCACCGTGGACGCGGCGTTCGAGCACTTCGCGCGCGAGCCGCGCTTCACGCGCCCGCTCCACGTGCTGCGTCAGGTGGGTCTGGGCTACCTCCGTCTGGGACAGCCCGCCAACCAGCTCTCGGGCGGTGAGGCGCAGCGTCTCAAGATCGCACGCGAGCTGGCCGAGAAGGGCGCGGGTCCGTCGCTCTACGTGCTCGACGAGCCCACCGTGGGCCTGCACTGGTCCGACGTGCAGCGACTGGTGGACGTGCTCGACGACCTCACGCAGCGTGGGGACACCGTGGTGCTGGTGGAGCACAACACCGACGTGGTGCGCTGCAGCGACTGGGTGGTGGACCTGGGTCCCGACGGCGGTGCGGCCGGCGGCTCTTTGGTGGTGGAGGGGCCGCCCGCGGCGGTGGCCGCGACCACGACCTCGCACACCGGACGTTTCCTGCGCGAATCGGGCCCGGTCCCGATCTGAGGTCCCTCGCGCGCATGGGCCGTTCGTCGCCCTGACCGTGCGCCCCACCGTGCCGATACCCTGAGCGGGTCGCGCGCACGGCAGCCCGTGGCCGCGGGTGCGACCTGCGGAGGGTGGTGTGCGACGCGACCGTCTCGGGCGTCCGGGGCAGCCGGTCCTCGAACCGCGGCCCTACGGCCTCGGTGAGCCCTCGCACGCCCGCTCGGGTGCCGACGTCATCGCCACGTTCGAGTCGCACGCCAGTCTCGGGCTCGGTCCCGCCGAGGCCGCCGCGCGACTCGATCGGTTCGGCCCCAACACGCTGCCCGAGCCCCCGCGTCGCGGTCGGCTCGCCGCGCTCGTCGCGCCGTTCCGCAGCCCGCTCGTGCTGCTGCTGCTCGCGGTGGCCGCACTCGCCGCGCTGCTCGGTCACCTGAGCGATGCGGTCGTCATCCTGGTGGTGGTGGGGCTCAACGCCACCATCGGCGCGGTGCACGAGCATCGCGCCGAGCGCTCGCTCGCCGAGTTGCGACGGCTCACCGGACGCAGCGCGCGCGTGGTGCGCGGCGGACTCGAGTGCGGGGTGGCCGCGCGCGAGGTGGTGCCCGGCGACCTGCTCGCGCTCGAGGCGGGCGACGCGGTGGCGGCCGATGCGCGGTTGCTCGAGGGGGCCGCGCTGCAGATCGCCGAGGCCGCGCTCACCGGCGAGTCGGTGCCCGTGGTCAAGGACCTGCGCCCGCTCGCGCCCGACACCCCGCTCGCCGACCGCACCAACATGGTGTACGCGGGCACCCACGTCACCGCCGGGCGTGCGCTCGCGCTGGTGGTGGCGACCGGCGGCGCGACCGAGATCGGGCGCATCGCCGCGCTCGCCGCGCACACCGCGGAGCCGCGCACCCCGCTCGAGCGACGGGTGGAGGGGTTCGGCCGCGCGGTCGTGGCCGTGGCCGCGGTGCTGTTCGTGGCCGTGCTCGCCGTCGGTCTCGCGCGCGGGCTGCCGTTCACCGCCGTGCTCATGGTGGCGGTGAGCCAGGTCGTGGGCGTGATCCCCGAGGGCCTGCCCGTGGCCATGACCATCGCGCTCGCGGTGGGCGTGCACCGCATGGCGCGGCGCCGCGCGATCGTGCGGCGTATGGGCGCGGTCGAGACGCTGGGCTCGACCACCGTGATCTGCACCGACAAGACGGGCACGCTCACGCGCAACGAGATGACCGCGACGGCGGTCGTGCTGCCCGGGGGACGACGGCTGGCGGTCACCGGCGCCGGGCTCGAACCCACCGGGGCGTTCCTCGCCGCGGGCGAACCCGTGGAGCCGGGTGACGTGCCCGGTCTGGTCGAGCTGCTCGAGGCGGGTGCGCTGTGCAACGACGCCACGCTCGTGGGGCCCGACGCGAGTGCGCCGGTCTGGCGCGCCATGGGCGACCCCACCGAGGCCGCGCTCGTCACGCTGGCGGTGAAGGGCGGCGTGATGCCGGCCGCGCTGCGCGAGGCGCGCCCGCGCCGGGCCGAGATCCCGTTCGACCCTTCCGAGCGCCTCATGGCCACGCAGCACGACGGTCCGTTCGGTACGTTCGTGGTCGTGAAGGGCGCACCCGAGGCCGTGCTGCGACTGTGCGCGACGCGCCGACTGGGGGACGCCGAAGGGCCCCTCGACGACGTGGCGCGCACCGAGGAGGCGGGGCACGCGCTCGCGCTCGCGGCCGACGCGCTGCGCGGGCTCGCGATCGGCGTGGGGCCGGGGGGAGAGGTGGATGGTCGCGCTGGGCTGGCCGCGTTCGAGGGCCGCGTCACGCTGCTGGGGTTCGTGGGGCAGCTCGACCCGCCGCGCCCCGAGGCGCGGACCGCGGTCGCGCTCTGCCGTGCCGCGGGCGTGCGCGCCGTGATGGTGACCGGCGACCACCGCGCGACCCGCGCCACCCGCGCAGCGAGCGTCGCGT
>JBEGJG010000207.1:0-4085 GCA_041184705.1 Candidatus Eiseniibacteriota bacterium | reverse complement strand
AGCCGCACGTGCCGCACACTCCGACGGCGGGACACGCGCCGCATGCGCCGCACAAGCCGCACGTGCCGCACACCCCGACGGCGGGACACGCGCCGCATGCGCCGCACAAGCCGCACGTGCCGCACACGCCGACCGCGGGACACGCGCCGCATGCGCCGCACAAGCCGCACACCCCGCAGGCGGGGCATGCGCCTCACAAGCCGCACGCGCCGCACGCGCCGCACAAGCCGCACACGCCGCACAAGCCGCACGTGCCCGCCTCCCCCGCACCGCACAGCTCGGCGCCCGTGATCTCGCGCGCGACAACGGCCGCGGGCGAGCCGCCCATGACGGTGATCACGGTGGGTGGCGTGTTCGCGAGTCGTGAGCGGCGGATCGTGCGCACCCTGCTCGGCTCGTGCATCGCGGCCTGCCTGTGGGACCCGGTCGC
Organism: Candidatus Eiseniibacteriota bacterium; assembly: GCA_041184705.1. Classification (GTDB taxonomy): domain Bacteria; phylum Eisenbacteria; class RBG-16-71-46; order RBG-16-71-46; family RBG-16-71-46; genus JAIOPA01. Next base: position 3,655 of record JBEGJG010000207.1, on the reverse strand, counting down.
GAAGGTCGGCGGCATGAACCACTTCCTGCTCCCCGACGGCGGTGCGAGCGAGGTGGGTTCCAGCCGGTTCGGCGTGCATGCCATGGAACTGCTCATCAACGAGATCATGAAGTGCGGCGGTGACCGCCGCCGGCTCGAGGCCAAGGTCTTCGGCGGTGGGCACGTGCTCCGCGTGGCGGGTTTCGACTCGTCCGTGCCCAAGCGCAACGCCGAGTTCGTCCGCTCCTTCCTGGCGAAGGAGAACATCCGCATCGTCGCCGAGCGTCTCGGCGGCCATTCCCCGCTCGAGGTGAAGTTCGACACCCACGACGGTCGTGCGTGGGTGCACGCCCTCGAGGCCACGGCCACGAAGGACGTGGCGCTCGCCGAGGAGCGCTTCGTGGCCGAGGCGAAGAAGTCCGTGGCGGCGCCGCCGTCCGCGGACGTGGAGCTCTTCTGATGTCCAGCGCCATGCCCGGTACGCCCCCGACCGCACGCAAGGTGCGAGTCCTCATCGTGGACGACTCCGCGGTCATGCGGGAGTTGCTGCGCCGCATCCTGTCCCGCGACCCCGACATCGAGGTCGTGGGGTCCGCGCCCGACCCGATCGCCGCCGAAGCCCGCATCCCGCTCGACCGTCCCGACGTGCTCACACTCGACGTGGACATGCCGCGCATGGACGGACTCACGTTCCTGGAGCGGCTCATGGCCACGAACCCGCTGCCGGTCGTGATGGTCTCGGCGCTCACCCAGCGGGGCTGCGAGACCGCGATGCGTGCGCTCGAACTGGGGGCCGTGGACGTGCTGGCCAAGCCCAAGTTCGACATCGAACACGGCACCAAGGCCATGGCCGCCGACATCGTCGCGGTCGTGAAGGCCGCGGGTGCGGCGCGTCCGCGTCGCGGCGTGCTGTCGCGCCCGGCCGCACCGGCCGTGCGTCCCCCTTCCTCGGCTTCGCCCCCTCGTCCGGTCGCGACCGCGCGTCCGTCCATCCCCGTGCCCGCCGCGGACGCCGGTTCACGGCACGTCGTGGCCATCGGCGCGTCCACGGGCGGCACCGAGGCCCTGCTCGAGGTGCTGCAGCACCTGCCCGAGGACACGCCGGGCACGGTGATCGTCCAGCACATGCCGGCGGGTTTCACGAAGGCGTTCGCCAGCCGTCTCGATCGCAGCTGCAAGGTGCGCGTGAAGGAGGCCGAGCACGGCGACCCCGTGGTGCGCGGCACCGTCCTCATCGCGCCCGGTGATCGTCACATGACGGTCGAGCGCGAGGGCGGACGGTTCGTGGTGCATCTGAACGATGGACCGCCCGTGGGTTACCACAAGCCGGCGGTGGACGTGTTGTTCGACTCGGTGGCGGCACGCGTCGGGGCGAGCGCGGTGGGCGTCATCCTCACGGGGATGGGGGCCGACGGTGCGGCCGGGCTCGTGGCCATGCGCCGCGCCGGTGCGCATACCGTGGCGCAGGACGAGGCCACGAGCGTCGTGTACGGGATGCCGCGCGAGGCGGCGGCCCGGGGCGGAGCCGAGTCCGTGGAGCCGTTGCACCAGATCGCCGGGACGATCACCCGCTGGGTCGCGGAGTTGCGGCGCGGGGGCGGTCGCCAGGCGGCGTGAGCCGGTCGCAGGGAAGCGCAGTTCACCGGGAGTCCCCCCACTCCCTGAAACACCACCCGCCGGGACACGTGCCCGGCGCACGAAGGGAAGGGACGCGATGAGCCAGACCACGGGACCGTGGTTGGACGCGGTGCCGACCGCGTGGACGGGCACGTTGAACATGCCCCTTGAGGAAGTGGACTTCTCACCGACACTCCATGCGGAACTGTCCGCGTTCGTCCAGGTGATGGGCGACTGGCAGGGACTCGTGGTCGTCTGCGGTTCGCAGGCGCTCGCGCGTGCGGCGACCGGGGCCATGTTCGAGATGCCTGCGGATGCGGTGGAGCCCGCGATGGTGCGGGACGCCATGGGCGAGATGGCCAACGTGATCGGGGGCGCGGTGAAGGCCGGCATCCCGGGCACCAAGGGGCTCTCCCTCCCGACCGTCGTCCAGGGCGACAACCACGACGTCTACGTCCCCGACATGGCGCTCGCGACCGTGCGTGCGTTCCGCTGCAACGGCGAGACCCTGTGGGTCAAGCTCTTCGAGCACAACAGCAACGCCCAGCGCCTCGGCGGCACGGGCGGAACCCAGGAGGTGGCGGCATGAGGATCTTCGTCGTGGACGACAGCATGGCCATGCGGATGCTGGTGAAGCGCGCGTTGCGCGAGGCCGGTTACGGCGACCACACCATCGAGGAGGCGTCGAACGGCAAGGACGCCCTCGAGGCGATCCGGAACAGCCCGCCGGACCTGGTCCTGAGCGACTGGCACATGCCCGGTATGAACGGACTGGAGCTGCTCGAGGAACTGCGCAAGGCGAACATCGGGGTGCGTTTCGGGTTCGTCACGACCGAGGGCACGCCGGAGATGCGGCAGCGCGTGAAGGATGCCGGCGCCGATTTCCTCATCGCCAAGCCCTTCACCTCGGACGCGATCAAGGAAGCGATCGGCTGAGAACGACCGCTCAGGACGTCCCGCCTCCCGGCGGGCGGTCCGAGCGGGACCTGACACGGGGTGCCATATACCGATGGCTCCCCCCCTACAGTCCACGGCCGAACGACCGAGACTGGGACCGTACCTGCATCCCCCGACAAGGAGCGTCGAACGATGGGCCGGTTGACCGATCTCTACCGCATGAACGACATGAACCTGACGCTGCGTCGTGAGTTCATGGCCTTCACGAAGGACGACATCCAGGTGCTCGCGAAGCTCGCGGGTTGGGCCCGCCAGTCGGCGCCCGCCATCGCGCGCGAGTTCTACGAGCACCAGTTCCACTTCGCGCCCACGGTGGAGTTCTTCCGTGGGATGGCCGCGCGCAAGGGCGCGAGCATGGAGCAGCTGCGAGCGGGGCTCGAGCGCGCCCAGGCCGGCTACTTCGTCGAGATCTTCGAGGAGGCGGAGCGCGGTGGTCAGTACGGCACCACCTACTTCGAGAAGCGCCTCGGGGTCGGCCAGCTGCACAACACCATCAACCTGCCGCTCAAGTGGTACCTCGGCAGCTACGCGCTCTATCAGGACCTCGCCCGCAAGTACATGCGCAAGAGCTTCCCGTTCGATGCGAAGCTCCGCGCCAAGGCCGAGCGCGCGCTGAGCGTGGCGTTCAGCTACGACATGCAGGCGATCGTGGACGCGTTCCTGTTCGACATGTACCGCTCGGTCGGTGTGCGCCTCGAGCAGGTGGACGTGACTCGCAACGAGCACGACCTCTCGGACGCCTACATGCAGATCAAGGGCACGGTCCAGGGCGCTCTCGTGGGCCTGTCGGATGCCAGCGTCGAGGTCTCGCGCGCCAGCCGTGAGCTGTCGGCCGCCGCGGACCAGCTCTCGGGCGGTGTCCAGCAGCAGGCGTCGGCGCTCGAGGAGACCGCCGCCTCCCTGCACGAGATCTCCGCGACCGTGGATCCCGACACCGGACCGCCGGGGAGCACGTGCCCGAAGTACTGCGCGAACTCGAGGATGCCGTGCGCCACGTCGCGCTCGGCCTGCTCACGGGTCTCGGCGATGTGCATCGGGCCGACGAGGCGCCAGGACGCACGGTCGATCGTATGGCCGTGCTCGGTCGCGATCTCGTCCCACA
>JBEGJG010000206.1:0-4416 GCA_041184705.1 Candidatus Eiseniibacteriota bacterium | reverse complement strand
GAAGGAGGTCATCGGCGTGAAGCTGCTCGAGATCGACGGCGTGGACAGCGTGGTGATCAAGGAGATGGACGAGTAGCGCTGCGCTCCAACGCGTACCGCAGCTGCGACGCGGCGTCGGGACTCCCCGGCGCCGCGTCGCGCATTCGGGGTGCGGGACCGCGCGGGCCGCGGTGACGATGGCCCGGCACGATGCGGCGCGCGGGTGCGGCGTGGCGGGCCCGGCGGCTGTGATCGGTGCCCGATGGGCGGCATGTCGTCGCGCGCGAGGCGAGACGGGCGAACAAGGTTCGGCGGAATCCTGATTCCGCAGAAGATTCGTGGCAGAAGATTCGTGCTTGAACGGCCCCGCGCGGGGAAGCATCATCCGGCCCTTCAGGAGGACGCCCCCATGCTCGCCGACCTCGATGCCGTGGACCGCCGGTTGCTCGACCTGCTGCAGGCCGACGGCCGGATCTCGAACGCCGACCTCGCCCGCACCGTGCACATGGCACCCAGCGCGGTGTTCGAGCGCGTGAAGCGCCTGGAGCGCAGCGGGGTCATCCGCGGTTACCGCGCGCAGCTCGATCCGCGCCCGCTCGAGCGCTCGCTGCTGGCGTTCGTGTTCGTGCGCACCGACGAGCGCACCGGCGAGAACCAGTCGGGCGCCGAACTCGCCCGTCTGCCCGAGGTGCTCGAGGTGCATCACGTGGCCGGTGAGGACAGCTATCTCGTGAAGGTGCGCGTGCGCGACCCCGAGTCGTTGGGCCGCTTGCTGCGCGAGCGCTTCGGGGCCATCCCCGGCGTGAGGTCCACGCAGAGCACCATCGCGCTGGAGACGTTGAAGGAGCACGGGCCGCTGCCGCTCGAGGCCGACCCCGCGCTGCCCGCTCGCGAGCCCGCGCGTGCCTGAGCGCGCCGCGGCGCGCACGCGGCTCGTGACCACGCTGGCGTTCGCGTGCATCTGGTTGGTGTGGGGCAGCACGTTCCTGACCATCCGGCACGTGATCGAGACCGTGCCGGCCGTGCTCATGTGCGGCCTGCGCCTGTTGTGCGCCGGCGCGCTGCTGGCCGCGTGGGCGCTCGTCACGCGCGCACCGCTGCCGCAGGGCGTGCAGTGGCGCAACGCCGCGCTGGTGGGGGTGTTGCTGCCGGGCGTGGGCAACCTGTCGGTCGCCTTCGGCGTGGCGCACATGCCCTCGGGTCTCGTCGCGCTGCTCGTGGGCACGATCCCGTTGTGGATGGGGTTGTTCTCGGCGGTGGGTCCGCACGCCGAGCCGCCCGCGCGGCCCGCGGTGCTCGGACTGGTGCTGGGGTTCGCGGGCATCGCGCTGCTGGTGGGCCCGGGCCTTCTCGAACCCGGTTCGGTGGCCGAGTTGGGGCACCAGCCGTGGTGGGTGTGGGTGCCCGTGCTGGGTTCGTTGTCGTGGGCGTGGGGTTCGCTGTGGTCGCGTCGCGCGGACATGCCCGCGTCGGGACTGGTCTCGACCGCGGTGGGCCTGACCGCCGCGGGGCTGGTGCAGTGCGCGGTGGCGTGGGGGCTGGGCGACGTGGCCGCGTGGCGTCCGGCCGCGGTGCCGTGGACCGCGTGGGCCGGGTTCGCGTGGCTCGTGGTGTTCGGCTCGGTGCTGGGGTTCGGTTCGTACCTGTACCTGCTTCGTCGGCAGCCGCCGGCGGTGGTCGCCACTTACGCGTTCGTGAACCCCATCGTGGCCATGACGCTGGGCTGGGCGTTCGGTGGTGAGGCGCTGCGTCCGCGCACGCTCGTCGCGGCGGCGGTGGTGCTCGCGGGCGTCGTGTTGATCACGACCGCGCGCTCGGCGCCCGCGCCGCGTCCCGTGGATCCCGCTCCGCCCGAGTGAGCGTGCTGGACGCTGCCGCGGCGCGCGGTTAGGTTGCGCCCGACGCCCACCCCGATCCCTCGAGTCCCTCGGAGCACGCCATGACCAGTCTGCGACGCGAAGCCGAGAGCGAAGCCGGACTGGCGGCCGACGATCTGCGCGAGACGTGGCGACTGCTCGCGCCCGAGGACCGCATCGAGGCGTTCCTCGACCTGCCGCGCCCCGACGCCGAGGACTTCTTCCTCGACCTGACCGCGCGCGACCAGTACGAGCTGGTGGTGGCGATCCCCGGCGAGCAGCGTCGGTCGTGGATGCGGCTGCTGCCGCCCGACGACGCGGCCGACCTGGTGCAGGAGGCCGAGGAGGACGAGCGCGAGGCGCTGCTGGCGCTGCTCGACGAGCAGACGCGGCGCGAGGTCATGGCGCTGCTCGCCTACGCCGAGGACGACGCCGGCGGTCTCATGAACCCGCGCTACGCGCGCGTGCGCGCCGACGTGAGCGTGGACGAGGCGATCAGCTACCTGCGCAAGCAGGCGCGCGAGAAGCTGGAGAACGTGTACTACGTGTACGTGAACGACGCCGACCAGCGACTGGTGGGCGTGGTGTCGTTGCGCGAGTTGTTCGCCGCTGCGAGCGACCGCACGGTGCGCGACGTGATGGCCGTGGACATCGTGACCGCCCGCCCCGACACCGATCAGGAGGAGCTGAGCCGGTTGTTCGCGGAGCACGACCTGCAGGCGATCCCGGTCGTGGACGACGAGGGCCGCATGCAGGGCATCGTGACGGTGGACGACATCGTCGACGTCATCCAGGAAGAGGCCACCGAGGACATCCAGAAGATCGGCGGTACGCAGGCCCTGGAGGCGCCGTACCTCGAGGTCGGGTTCCGCTCCATGCTGGGCAAGCGTGTGGTGTGGCTGATGGTGCTGTTCGTGGGCGAGTTGCTCACGGCCAGCGCCATGGGCAGGTTCGAGGACGAGATCGCGAAAGCCGTGGTGCTGAGCGTGTTCATCCCGCTCATCATCTCGAGCGGCGGCAACTCGGGCTCGCAGGCGAGCACGCTGGTGATCCGCGCCATGGCGCTGGGCGAGGTGACGCTGGCCGACTGGTGGCGCGTCATGCACCGCGAGCTGGTGCAGGGCGCGGCCATCGGCGCGTTGCTGGGCTTGGTGGGGTTGGGCCGCGTGTACCTGTGGGAGTCGTTGTTCGGCACCTACGGTGACGCCACGCTCAGTCTGGGCCTCACCGTGGCGGGCAGTGTCGCGGGCGTGGTGATGTTCGGCACGCTGTCGGGCTCGATGCTGCCGTTCCTGCTCAAGCGCCTGCGGCTCGACCCCGCCAGCGCGAGCGCACCGTTCGTGGCCACGCTGGTGGACGTGACGGGCATCGTCATCTACTTCTCGATCGCCAGCCTGCTGCTGCGCGGCACGCTGTTGTAAGCGCGATCCCCCCACGAACACGAGCGGCGGACCCGCGTGGGTCCGCCGCTCGTGCGTTGAACGCGGAAGGGGTGGGGCGTTACTGCCCGCAGATGGCCTTGACCTTGGCCATGGCCAGGTCGAGTTCGTCCTTGGTCTTGGCCTTGAGCAGCAGCTCCTTGGCTTCGGCGCACAGGCGCGCGGTGGCCTCGTCCACGACGGGCGCCTTGGCGGTGCTGTCGGCGACCGCGGCCTTCGACGAGTCGGCCGCGGGCGGCGTGGGCGTGGGGATGCCGTCGCACATGCCGGGGGGCGCGGGCAGCATGCGCGCCTTGGCGCCTTCCTCGACCGAGACGCAATCGCCCGGGTGGAAGCCCTCGGACTTGTGCTGGATGACCTTCACCGCGGTGCCGTCGCGCCGCAGGACGGTGATGGCGTAGGCCTTGTTCGAGCCCTCGAGCAGCCGCGTGACGCCCGCACCGATACCGGCGCCGATGGCCGCGCCCGCGAGCTTGTCGCCCGCACCCTTGTCCTTGTCGGTGGCGGCCAGTCCGATGAGCCCGCCCAGCACCGCGCCCGAGGCCGCGTTGGACTCGAGCTTGGTCTCCTCGACGGCGATCACGCGCCCGTAGGAGATGTGGATGGTGGCGTTCTTCTCGTCACGCCCCACCGAGCGCCGCGTGTCGGCGGCATGAGCGAGCGGCGCGGCAAGGACGACGAGGGCGAGGGCGGCGAAGAGGTGCTGGCTCGTGGGGCGCATCTTGGGGGCTCCGTTCGGGAAGTCGCTACGAGGGGATGCGGGATGCTATCGAGCCTTGTGGACCACGGCAACGGACGTGCTCAGCGGCGGGCCGAGGCGTAGGGGCGAGGATTCCCTCGAATGCGTCCGTATGGGCTCAGGTGGAGACACGTCGAAGGGCGGGAGCAGTCCGCTCTAGTAATGAGATGTGATGAGCCTGCGATGCTCCGATTGGAGATTGGCGGGACGGGATCCGCAGGCCAAGTGGCAGGACTGTGCAGTCAGCGGAACCGACCTGTTCGCAACCCGTTCCGTGGCCGTGAGCCTTGCCCGACCCGCCCGGTTGTCCTATCCTGCCGACCGGTTCGTGCCAGAACTCCACCCTTAAGGCGGTCCAGAGAGTCCGCCAGGAGGACGGTCCATGCCCTCGTCCGTGCCTACG
>JBEGJG010000205.1:0-5821 GCA_041184705.1 Candidatus Eiseniibacteriota bacterium | reverse complement strand
TGCCCTCGGGCGCCACGCTGCTCTCGATCATGCTGGCCAACAACGAGACCGGCGTGCTGCAGCCCGTCTCGGCCATCGCGGCGCGCGCCCGTGCGCGCGGCATGCGCGTGCACTGCGACGCGGTGCAGGGCGTGGGCAAGTTGCCCGTGGACGTGGACGCGCTCGGCGTGGACTACCTGGTGTACTCGGCGCACAAGTTCGGCGGACCCAAAGGTGCCGGTGTGCTCGTGGTGCGCGGCAAGGCCCCGCTCGAGCCGCTGTTCCGCGGCAGCTCGCACGAGCGCGGCCGTCGCGGCGGGACCGAGAACGTGCCCGGCATCGTCGGCCTGGGCCTGGCGGCCGAGCTCGCCATGCGCGACCTGGCCGACGAGTCGGCGCGTCAGCTCGCGTTGCGCAAGGGCTTCGAGCAGGAGTTGCGTCTCGCGCTGCCCGACATGGTCGTGCACGGCGAGCGCGCCCCGCGTCTGCCGAACACCGTGAACGCGTCGTTCCCCGGCGCGCGCACCGACCATCTGCTGCTCGCGCTCGATGCGCGCGGGCTCGCGGCCTCGGCGGGCGCGGCGTGCGCCAGCGGCGGCGTGAAGCCGTCGCCCGTGCTCACCGCCATGGGCGTGCCCGAGGACCTCGCGGTCTGCGCGCTGCGCTTCTCGCTCGGCCGCGGCACCACCGCCGACGAGATCGCGCGCGCGGTCACGATCGTGAGCGACGCGGTGCGCTCCGTTCGCGCGGCGGCGGGAACGCCGGCGTGACCGCACGCCGCGTGCTCGCCGCGATGAGCGGCGGCGTGGACTCGGCGGTCGCGGCGGCCCTGCTCGCCGAGCGCGGCGACGACGTCACCGGCGTCACGCTGAAGCTCGCGTGCTACGGCACCACGCCCATGTCGCCGCGCGCCTGCTGCACGCTCGACGCCATGGACGACGCGCGCCGCGTCGCGATGCGCATGGGGTTCCCGTACCACGTCGTGGACGCGGAGCAGGTGTTCAAGGAGCGCGTCATGCAGCCGTGGGTGGACGGCTACGCCACCGGGCGCACGCTCTACCCGTGCGCGTCGTGCAACCGTCACCTCAAGTTCGGCGACCTCGTCGCGCGCATGGACACCATGGGCGCCGAGGTGCTCGCGACCGGGCACTACGCGCGCATCGCGCCCATGGCGGACGGCTCGCCGGGGCTGTTCCGCGCGGCCGATCCCGACAAGGACCAGACCTACGCGCTCGCGACCGTGCCGTACTCCGCGCTCGCGCGCGCCGAGTTCCCGCTCGGCTCGCTCACCAAGACCGAGGTGCGCTCCCACGCGCAGCGACTCGGCCTGAGCGTGTGGGACAAGCAGGATCTCTGCTTCGTTCCCGACGGGGACTACGCGGGCTACATCACGGGGACGCTCGGCGAGCGCCGCGGCACCGAGCCCGGACCGTTCCTCGACCCCGAGGGTCGCACGATCGGCACCCACGGCGGTGTGATCCGCTACACCATCGGACAGCGCAAGGGGCTGGGGGTGGCGCTGGGCGAGCGTTGGTACGTGATCGCGATCGACGCCGACGCCAACACCGTCACGCTCGGGCCGCGTCACGCGCTCGAGCGACCCGGCCTGATCACCGGTCCGGTGAACTGGTTGCAGCCCGCACCGCCCGCGCCGGGCACGCGCGTCACCGTGCACATCCGCTACCAGCACGCGGGCGCGGCCGCCACGATCGTGCCCACGGGCGACGGCGGGGTCGAGGTGCGCTTCGACGAGCCGCAGCTCGCGGTCACGCCGGGGCAGCTCGCCGTGTTCCACGACGGCGACCGCTGCATGGGTGGGGCCGAGATCCGTTCCGCGCTGCCGGCCCTCGCCACCACCTCGACGGTCGCACGCGCATGACCGTGCTCTCCACCCGCACGCTCGATCACTGCCTCGCATGCGGGGGCACGCGGTTGCACCCCGTGGCCATGCGCTACGAGTGGCAGGGCGGTGCGTTCCCGGCCGCGCGCTGCGCGACGTGCGGGATGCTGTTCCTGCGCGTGCAGCCCGTGGGCGAGACGCTGTCGCGCATGTACGCCAAGGAGTACTTCGAGACCGACTTCCGCTGCGGTCGCTCGGGAGCCGATGCGACCGACGAGGCCGCGTTCCGCGCCGAGAACGACGGCCTGCTCGATCGCCTCGAACGTTGGCGCGGGGCGGGCCGACTGCTCGAGGTGGGCTGCGCCACGGGGTTGCTGCTCGCGCGTGCCCGCGAGCGCGGCTACACGGTGCGCGGCGTGGAGCTGTCGGGTGACGCGGTCGCGCACGCGCGCGGCCTGGGGCTCGACGTGCACCACGGCACGCTCGACGACGCGGCGCTGCCCGAGGGCGCGTTCGATCTGGTGTTCATGGGCGACGTGCTCGAGCACGTGCCCGACTGTCGCGCCACCCTCGCGCAGGTCGCGCGCGTGCTCGCGCCGGGGGGGCACGTGGTCGTGCGCGGGCCCATCACCACGCACTCGCTCGCGCGGCGTCTGGGGCTGGCGCTCTACGGCGCGATCGGGCGCGACATCGTGCTGCGTGAACCGCCGTACCATCTGTGGGAGTTCCGTCCGCGTTCGCTCGCGCGGCTCGCGCAGCGCGTCGGGCTCGAGCCGATCGTGTGCGAGCAGGCCAAGATCCCGCCGGGCCCGCGCTACGGTCGCAAGACCGCGTTGCAGGCCGCCGTCATGGACGCGATCGACGCGGTGAACGTGCCGCTCACACGCACGTTCCACGTGCTCGGTGACCGCGCCGTGTTCGTGGCCCGCAAGCCATCCGCGCGCTGATCCCTCGTCGTCGCGCCCTGCCGCGTCGGGCGCGCGGTCGTTGACACCCGAGGGTCGCGCTCCCTACGGTGCGGGCATGAACGGTTCCCCGAGTCGTGCCCCTGCGGTCGAGACGCACGGCTTGCGTCGCGTCTTCCGCGCCACGCGCGGTGCGGGCGAGGTCGTGGCCCTGGCGGGTGTGGACCTGCGCATCGAGCGAGGCGAGGTGTTCGGCCTGCTCGGCCCCAACGGCGCGGGCAAGACCACCTGCATCAAGATCCTGAACACGCTGCTCTATCCCACGAGCGGCGAGGCGCGCGTGGCCGGCCACGACGTGGTGCGCGAGGCCAACGAGGTCCGCCGTCGCATCGCGCTGGTCTCGGGCGGTGAGAGCTCGGGGTACGGCATCCTCACCGTGCGCGAGTGCCTGTGGATGTTCGCGCAGTTCTACGGCGTACCGCGCGCTGAAGCCGACGCCCGCGTGCGTTGGCTGGTCGAGCGGCTCGAACTGGGGCCCATCGCCGACACGCGCATCAACCGACTCTCGACCGGGCAGCGCCAGCGCATGAACTTCGCGCGCGGGTTCGTGTCCGACCCCGAGGTGCTGTTCCTCGACGAGCCCACGCTGGGCATGGACGTGAACGCCGCGCGCGTGTTGCGCGAGTTCGTGCTGGAGTGGGTGCGAACGGGCGACGGTCGCACGGTGCTGCTCACCACCCACTACATGGCCGAGGCCGACCAGATGTGCGATCGCATCGCCATCGTGGATCGGGGCGCGGTGCTGGCGTGCGACACGCCGTCCGCGCTGCGGAGGTCGGTCGAGGGCGGCCAGCACGTCGAGTTGGAGGTGCTGGGCGTGCCCGACGGGCTGGTCGAGATCGCCGGTTCCCCGGTGACGCTCGGCGCGCCGCATCCCGAGCGAGGCACACACACGCTCAAGCTGCGGCTCGCCGACGCGGGCCGGTTGCCACTCGTGCTGCGCGAGCTGGAGGGCCGCGGCGTGTCGGTGCGCGGCGTCTCGACGCGCGAGACGAGCCTCGAGGACGCGTTCATCGCCATCGTGGGGCACGGACTCGACGGACCCGAGGACGACGCGTGAGCGCGTCCGGGCCCTCCGCGCTCGGCGCGATGCCCTCGGGCGGCCGCCGTCACGTGGGCGCTCGGTTGTTCGTGCAGGCCATGCTGGCCCGCACGCGCGTGCGACTGCTCGGCAGCCTGCGCGAGCCCCAGGGCATCCTCACCGACGCGATCTTCCCCAACCTCGGCATGTGCGCGTTCGTGCTGTTCTACCGCGCGCTCGGGGCCCCGCGCGAGTACGAGGCGCTCGCGCTGGTGGGCGGTGTGCTCACCACGTTCTGGATCAACGTGGTGTGGGGCATGGGCGCACAGCTCTACTGGGAGAAGCAGCAGGGGCAGCTGCAGCTGCTGTTCGCGGCCCCCTGTTCGCGGCTCGCGATCCTCTCGGGCATGGCGCTCGGTGGGCTCGCGGCGACGATCGTGCGCGCGCTCGTCGGGGTCGCGATCGCGGTGTGGGGGTTCCACATCGAGCTCGCGCCGTTCTCGCCGTGGGCGCTCGCGGCCACGTTCCTGCTCGCCATGTCCGCGCTGTACGCGCTCGGCATGACGCTCTCGAGCGTGTTCCTGCTTTACGGACGCGAGGCGTGGCACACCGCGAACGCGTTGATGGAGCCGGTCTACTTCCTGTCGGGTCTCTACTTCCCGATCCGCTCGCTCGGCGCGTTGGGTGGCGTGGCGGCCGGCGTGCTGCCGCTCACGCTCGGCACCGACGCGATCCGCCAGGTGCTGCTGGGCCCCGCCGCGCACGGCCTGCTGCCGCTGGCGTGGGAGTGGGCGGCGCTGGCCGCGTTCACGGTCGTGTTCCTGCTGCTCGCGCGCTTCGCCATGGCGCACCTCGAGGCGCTGGCCAAGCACGAGGGGAGGCTCACGCAGCGATGGCAGTGATCACCCGCTGGCGCGCCTCGCTGGCGCGCGCACGCACCGCCGCATGGCTCGGCTGGCAGGTGGACGCCAACTGGGCCGACCCGGTGCTGTTCGCCATCTACGTGCTGGCGCGTCCGCTCGCGACCGCGCTCATCCTGGCGTTCATCTACGCCACGGTGCGCGATCGCGGCGCCGACGCGACGGTGTTCGCGGGCTTCTACGTCGCCAACGCGTTCCACGCCTACGTGAACCACGTGCTCGTGGGATTGGGCTGGGTCGTGTTCGAGGAGCGCGAGGAGTACGAGACGCTCAAGTACGTGTACGCCTCGCCGATCGGCATGTTCACCTACCTCGCGGGTCGCTCGTCGGTGAAGTTCGTGCTCGCCACCGTGAGCACGCTGGTGATCCTCGGCGTGGGGTGGACGATGCTCGGGGTGCGCTGGGACTGGGCGCAGGTGCGCTGGCTGCCGCTGCTCGTCTCGTTGTGTCTCGGGTTGGCGAGCGTGCTGTTCCTGGCGTTCCTGCTCGCGGGTTGGTCGCTGGTGCTCGCGCGCTCGGCCATGACCGCACTCGAGGGGGTGGCGCTCGCCACGCACCTGCTGTGCGGCGTGCTGTTCCCCGTGGACCTGCTGCCGCGCGTGCTGCAGTGGGTGGTGCAGTGGGTGGCGTGGTCGCTGCCGTTCACGTGGTGGTACGAGGCGATCCGTCGCTTCCTGCTGGGGCACGCGGGCCCGGGACGCATGGGGGCGCTCGACGACGGGCAGGTGCTGCTGGCCCTCAGCCTCACCACCGCGGTCGCGGCCCTGTCGGCGCATCGCGGTTACGCGGCCTTCGAGCGCCGCGCGCGCCGACTCGGGCGCATCGACCAGACGACCCTCTTCTAGGGGGTCCGCACGCCGTTCGCCGCCCCGCGCGGGCGTTGCACGACGGCATGCCCGGGACTGCGGAGTGCACGCCCCGGGGCCCTGCGCCGCCTTCCCATGGGACCCGCCTCGCACGCACAGGTGTCGCTGCCGCAGTCGGTTGCGCGCGCACGACCCGGGTCGGCAAGCGGCTTGCAGGGACGACCGGCGGCCGGGGCTCGTCCGCGGCCCGCCTTCGTGCGCTCGTTCACGCCCATGCCCCAGGGGGATCG
>JBEGJG010000204.1:0-4111 GCA_041184705.1 Candidatus Eiseniibacteriota bacterium | reverse complement strand
ACCACCGGCGCCAGCGCCGTTCGCCCAGTCGAAGCAGTTCGCGGCCGAGGGCGAGATCGTCGGGTTGCAGGTGATGAAGCCGGTGCGGCAGGTGGTGCGCCACCAGTCCGGCATGGTCGCGCCGGCCGAGGCGAAGTCGAGCAGGAGCTCGACGCCCGAGGCCTGGAGCACGCCGGCCGACGGGAGCACGAACGAACCGACGAGGATGTTGCTGCCGAGGTTCGAGGTGCAGGCCGAGGTGCGGTTCTGCGGACCGCCGTCACCGAAGCACGACGACCAACGCAGGTTGGTGCCGGCCGCGCTCGCCGAGGCGGCCGTCAGCGCGAGCAGCGCGCCACAGAGAAGAAGGGTCTTCTTCATGGGTGAAACCTCCGAAGCGACTGAGGGGGTGTGGGGGGTGTGATGTTCGAGCACTGTTGCATGGTCTGCGGGTCAGGTCGCGCTGCCACGCGACATGACCCGCCACACCACTTGCTTCAGGTGAAACAGGGGATTACGGGCAGGCGATCGCGCACGACTCGAGCGAGTTGCCCGCGCCGAACACCGACAGCCAGAGCGACAGGTCGTTGATACCGACCGAACCGTCGCAGTCGTAGTCCGAACGGCCGTACGCGGTCAGCGTGCCGAGGTCGAACAGCCACGACGAGAGGTCGTTGATCGAGACGCCGCCGGCGCCGTCGAGGTCGTAGGCCGAGGCCGTCGGCGAGCCGAGCAGCACGCCATTGGCGTAAACCTTCGCGCCGTTGACGAGCGACGAGGCCGAGCCGGCCGAGCCACCGAGCACCGTGAACGACACCTGGCCGAGCGCGTCCGTGAACTTGCGCGTGGTCTTCGCGGCGCAGTTCGTGAGCGCGTTCAGGTCGAGCTGATCCGAGCAGATGGCGATGTCGGCGAGGCCCGAGAAGTCGAGCACGACCGAGGCGCCAGCGATCGGGTTGTTGGCCAGGTCACGGACCACGATGGTCACGTTGCCCGTGGTCGTGTCACGCAGACCCAGGTTCGAACCCACGAGCGGGATGCAGCCCGGGATGGTCGAGTTGCCGGGGCTGGGAACGCCCGCGAAAGCAGCCGAAGCGACGAACAGGCCCGCCACGGTCAGGAGCGTGGCCTTGCGAAGCACACCAGTCATTGTTGCACCTCCCATAAGGGTGAAAACCTGTTGCATGGATCCAGGCATGGCTCAGTTGCGCGCAATCAGGTCTGGCTGCGAGCCACCTCCTCCCGAACTCGTAAGACTCGACGGAGCATGGAGTTCGAATGCCTTGGCGAGCTCTTTTGGAGGTGATTCCGAGGCCTTCCAAGACATCACGAAGTATGGAGGGCCTGTTCTAGCGGTGTCAAGAAGCATCTTGCACCGTTCTCGCCATGGAACTCGTGCTTTCACTCCGTCTTAGGGGCCACCCGGCCGATCCGGTCCGAACCACCCGGGGGTGGGCGGCCGGCCTCGGCGGAGACCCTTGCGACACTTGCACTTCCACTTCCGTCTACCGTCTGCTGGTGGGCGAAACAGGGCTCGAACCTGTGACCCCCTGCTTGTAAGGCAGGTGCTCTGCCAGCTGAGCTATTCGCCCGGGTTCGGACCGGTACCGCGCACCAGCAACGAGGCGGGGATCAGCACGCAGTAACCGGCCGTCAAAAGCACCGGGGCCAGCGTGAGGGAGCCCTTCGAGAGGCTCATGTAGCCGGCCACCAGGACCGCCACTCCGGCCGCCAGCAGGACGCTGTTCACGGTCCCCCAGCGGAACCCGAGATCGGTCTGAGGAGCGACCCGGGCCTTCATGCTCTTCGAACGGGTGACATCCGGCTTCTGGCTCATTTCCCTGCCCCTGTCCCTACGATTCCCCGAGGGGAACGTTGAGTGGCGACACCGACGACCTCGTACGGGATCCGTTCCCGCTCGTGAGTGCCGGTGCTGGGCCGAGCCAAGCTGAGGCTCGGGGCCCCGGCGATCGCAGCGAGATCGCGGTGGGTGCCGCCGCCTCCGTAGGGGCGCACGTTCAATTACCCCCGGGGGCGGTGGCGGTTCCGGAATTGTTCAACGTGCCGTCCGGCACGAGGCCGGGCGGGTTCAGATTCCCCGAGCGCAGCCCCGCGAGATCCAGGGCCACCCATCGGAATCCCAACGACTTGAGGCCCTCGACCGCGGCGGAGCGCACGTCCTCGGCGGCCAGTCGCGACAGGTCGGCGAGCGGGACCTCGATGCGCGCGGTCTCGCCGTGGTGCCGGACGCGCGACTCGGGGAACCCGAGGTCGCGCAGCAGCGCCTCGGCGCGCTCGACCTGCGACAGGTTGTCGCGCGTGATGAGGGTGCCGTACGGGATGCGCGACGCCAGGCAGGGCGAGGCGGGCTTGCCCGCGCTCTCGAGCCCGAAGGCGTCGGCGACCGCGCGCACGTCGGCCTTCGTGAAGCCCAGTTCGGCGAGCGGCGAGCGCACCGCGCCCTCGGCGGCGGCACGGCGGCCGGGTCGCCAGTCGGCGAGGTCGTCGGCGATCGTGCCGTCGAGCACGACCGCACCGCCCTCGCGCTCGGCCACGCGCGCGAGCTGCGTGTAGAGCTCGCGCTTGCAGTGGTAGCAGCGGTCGGTGGGGTTGCTCGCGAACACCGGGTCGGCGAGCTCGCCCGTGGTGACGGTCTCGAAGCGCGCCCCGAAGTTCATGGCCTGCGCACGCGCCAGCTCGAGTTCGCGCGACGCGTAGCTGTCGGAGACCCCGATCACCGCGAGAGCGCGCTCCCCCAGCACCTCGTGCGCGACGCGCAGCACCACGCTGGAGTCCACCCCGCCGGAGTACGCCACCACGACGCGCTCATGCCCCGCGAGCCAGGCTCGCAACAGCGCCAGGCGCTCGCGCCAGTCGGCGCCCGCGTGGGGGCGCGTGGCGGGGTCGCGGATCGCGAGCAGGTCGTGGACGGGCAGGGTGGCCATGGGGCTGACCATGGTAGCCAGTCGCGGGGCCGTGCGCCACGGCCCACTGGGATCAGCGGCTGTGCTGGGTCGTGTCGCGACCGGGGGTGGCGCCCGGCGGACGGGGTGCGAGCGAGTCGGCGGCCGCGGCCTCGGCGTCCTCGCGCAGCGCGGCCAGCGTGGCCTGCCGCCCCTTCACCCACGCGATGTTGCGCAGGTGCTCCTCGTAGGTGGGCGCGAACAGGTGCCGCCCGCCCTCGCCCCGGGCCACGAAGTACAGGTCGCGCACCCCCGGCATGGGGTCGATCACCGCGCGGATGGCGGCCTCGCCCGGACTGCAGATGGGCCCCGGCGGCAGCCCCTTGTTGCGGTAGGTGTTGTAGGGCGACTCGACCTTCAGGTCCTTGAACGTCAGGCGCGAACGCGGCCCGCGCCCGAGCGCGTAGCCCACCGTGGGGTCGGCCTGCAGCGGCATGCCGCGCTCGAGCCGGTTCAGGTACACGCTCGCGATGCGCGGACGCTCCTCGGCCGCCTGCGACTCGGACTCCACGATGCTCGCCAGCGTCAGCACCTCGTGGCCACTCATGTCGAGCGGCAGCGCCTGCTTCTCCTGCATGGCGCGCTGCAGCCTCTCGCGCGTGCGCTCGGCCATGGTGCGCAGCACCACCTCGGGTGCGGTGCCGGGCAGCCACTCGTACGAGTCGGGCGCCAGCCAGCCCTCGAGCGACGGGGCCATGACGCCGAGCGAGTCGAGCAGGTCGGGGTCGCGGGCCAGCGAGTCGAGCGTGAGCACGGGGATGCCGACCTGACGCTCGATGAGCGCCGCGGTCTGCAGCAGCGTGAGGCCCTCGGGGATGGTGACCAGGTTGAGCCCGTACATGCCGCGGTCGAGCGCGCGCAGCACGGCGGGCACCGTGGTGCCGAGCCGGAACGAGTACTGCCCGGCCTTCACGCTGCGGTCGAGGCGCATGGCGCGCGCGAGCAGCAGGAACCCGGCCGGGCTGCGGATCACGCCCACGCGCTGCAGCTCGCGGGCGATGTCGTGCAGCGACTCGCCGCGCTCGATCACCACCGTGCGCCGCTCGCTCGGGGGGCGCCAACCGGCGGGCAGGAACAGGTCCCAGACGGGCAGCAGCAGGACGGCCAGCAGGAGCAGCCACGCCAGACGCAGCGGTCGGAAGGTCCGGCCCGACGCGCGTTCGTCACGC
>JBEGJG010000203.1:0-4482 GCA_041184705.1 Candidatus Eiseniibacteriota bacterium | reverse complement strand
CGCTTGCCGATCGTGCACAGGATCTCGTAGGGCAGCGTCTCGCTGCCCGCCGCGACCTCCTCGACCGGCAGCGTGGCCCCGTCCTGTTCACCGAACAGCACGACCTCGTCGCCCACCGCGACGCCGGGCACGTCGGTGACGTCCACCATGGTGAGGTCCATCGTGACGCGGCCCAGGATGGGCACGCGACGGCCGCCCACGAGCATGTGGCCCTTGCCCGAGAGCAACCACGAGTAGCCGTGCCCGTATCCTACCGGCACCACGCCCACGCGCGTCGGTCGCGTGAGCGTGCAGGCGCGCGCGTAGCTGATGGTCGCGCCCGCGGGCATGTCGCGCACCTGCACGAGCCGGCTGCGGAACGACATCACGGGCGCGAGCGGCAGGTGCGCCTCGTCGTGCGACGGGTGCAGACCGTAGGCGATGAGTCCGACCCGCACCCAGTCGAGGTGCGCCTCGGGCAGGTTCACGGTGCCCGCGGAGTTCGCGGCGTGCACACGCGCCGGGGCGAGCCCGCGCGCGCGCAGACGTTCGACGAGTTCGCGGAAGCGCGTGACCTGCCCGCGCGCGTACGCGAGATCCTCGGCGTCGGCGTCGGGGAAATGCGTGTACAGGCTCGCGAACCGCAGCCCCGGCAGCGCGACCAGTTCGGCCACGAACCCCTCGGCTTCGGCGAGCGGCACACCGGTGCGCCCCATGCCGGTGTCCACCTCGACGTGGAACCGTACGGCCTTGCCGGTGCGCACCGCCTCGTCGGAGAGCGCGCGGGCGAACGCGAGGTCGCACACGCTGGGATCGATCCCGTGCGCGACCGCCTCGGGCACCTCGCCCTCGAGCAGCGGCGACATGGCCATGATGGGCAGTCGGCTGCCCGCGCGGCGCAACTGCAGGCCCTCGTGCAGCGTGGCCACGCCCAGTTGCGTCACGCCCTCACGCTCGCCGGCCAGCGACATGTCGGCGGCGCCGTGCCCGTAGGCGTCGGCCTTGGCGACGAGCAGGATCTCGCGCTCCGCGCCCACGTGCCGGCGGATGGCCCGCAGGTTGGCGGCGAAGCGGTCGAGGTCGACCTCGACCCATGTCGAGATGGGCATCGGCAGGGGCGGCACTCCCGGCGGCGGGGACGACCGGCGCCGCGGTGGCGCCGGACCTGCCCGGGGACGGCCCGAGCATGGTCGCGCATGGTATCCCCACCGGTTCACGCGCCGCCAGCGCCGCACCCGGCGTGGGCTGGGACCAAAGGACCGTGCTCGCGCGGATGACACCCCCCTGCCTCTATGGCAGTCTCTCGTGTGTGGCGACACCGACCCCAGCCGGCCGCCACGAGCCCGCTTCGCGACTCGCACGCGAAGCGCAAGGAGTCCCCGCTCCATGTCCATCCTCGAGACGAGACCCGCCACGGTGAGCACGTCCCTCGACCGCCCTGCTCCGTCGGGCCTCGACGCCATCTTCCGGCCGCGCTCGGTCGCGGTCATCGGCGCCTCGCGCCGCCCCGGCTCCATCGGCGCCGCGATCTTCCGCAACCTCATGGCGCAGGGCTTCGAGGGTCCGGTCTATCCGGTGAACCCGCAGGCTCGTGTCGTGCAGTCGGTGCTCGCATGGCCGACGGTCGCCGACATCCCGGGCGACGTGGACCTCGCCGTCATCGCGGTCCCCTCGCGCCAGGTGCTCGCGGCGGTCGAGGAGTGCGGACGCAAGGGCGTGCGCGGCATCGTCGTGATCACCGCGGGCTTCAAGGAGACCGGGGCTGAAGGGGCCGAGCGCGAGCGTGCGGTGCGCGACTGCGCGCGTCGCTACGGCATGCGCATGGTGGGTCCGAACTGCCTGGGCGTGCTCAACACCGAACCCGGCGTGCGGCTCGACGCCACGTTCGCACCGGCGTGGCCCCCCGCGGGCAACGTCGCGTTCTCGTCGCAGAGCGGTGCGCTCGGGCTCGCGATCCTCGAGACCGCGGGCGCACTCGGGCTCGGCATCTCGCACTTCGTGAGCGTGGGCAACAAGGCCGACGTCTCGGGCAACGACCTGCTCGAGTACTGGGACCGCGACCCGGGCACCGCCGTGGTGCTGCTCTATCTCGAATCGTTCGGCAACCCGCGCCGCTTCACACAGATCGCTCGCCGCGTCGCGCGTCGCAAGCCGATCGTGGCGGTGAAGAGCGGGCGCACCCAGGCGGGCGCGCGCGCCGCATCCAGTCACACCGGCTCGCTCGCGGGCGCCGACAACGCGGTGGACGCGCTGTGCCGGCAGTCGGGCGTCATCCGCACCGACACCATCGAGGAGCTGTTCGACGTCGCCATGATCCTCGCGAACCAGCCGCTGCCGCGCGGCTCGCGGGTCGCCATCCTCACCAATGCCGGTGGCCCGGCCATCATGGCGAGCGACGCGTGCGAGAGTCAGGGCCTCGAACTGGCCACGCTGCAGGACTCCACGCTCGAGACGCTGCGCTCCTACCTGCCGCCCGAGGCGAGCGTGAAGAACCCGGTGGACATGATCGCGTCGGCGACCGCGGAGTCGTTCGAGCGCACCGTGCGCCTGCTCATGACCGACCCGGGCGTGGACGCGGTGCTCGCCATCTACGTGCCGCCCATCGTGACCACGCCGCTCGAGGTCGCGACCGCCATCGTGCGCGGCTCCGAGGCCGCGCGGCACGACCTCGCCGCGCGCGGTGAGGACCCCAAGCCCATCCTGACCTGCTTCATGGGCGCGCACGGCGTGCCCGAGGGTCTGCGCTCGCTGCAGAAGGGTCACATCCCGTCTTACCCCTTCCCCGAGTCGGCCGCCCTGGCGCTGGCGCGCACGGTGCGCTACGCGCGCTGGCGGAGCGAGCCCGAGGGGCGCGAGGTGACGTTCGGCGACATGGACCTGGCGACCGCACGCGAGGTCGTGGAGCGCGCGCGTCGGCGCGGTCAGGCGGGCGAGAACGTCTGGTTGTCGCCCGAGGAGTCGCACCGACTGCTCACGGCCGCGGGCCTGCCGCTCGTGCCCACGGAGACCGCCACGACGGCCGACGACGCCGCCCAGCGCGCCACCGCGCTCGGCTTCCCGGTCGCGGTGAAGCTCGCCTCGCGCACGCTCACGCACAAGACCGAGGTCGGCGGCGTGGTGCTCGACCTCGACACGCCCGAAGCGGTGCGCGCCGCGTTCACCGACATCGAGCGCCGACTCGTCGCGCTCGGGGTGCGCGAGCAGATGGACGGCGTCACGATCCAGCCCATGGTGCGCGACGGCGTCGAGGCGATCGTCGGCATGAGCCAGGACCCCACGTTCGGCCCGGTCCTCATGTTCGGGCTCGGCGGCGTGTACGTGGAGCTGCTGCGCGACGTCACGTTCCGCGTCGCACCGGTCACCGACCGCGATGCGGCCGAGATGGTGCGGGCGGTGCGCGGGGCGCGCCTGCTGCAGGGCTGGCGCGGGGCCCCGGCCGCCGACGTGGCCGCGCTCGAACAGACGATCCTGCGACTGTCGCAGCTGGTGGGCGAGGTGCCCGAGATCGCGGAGCTCGACATGAACCCGCTCAAGGTGCTGCCCGCCGGTCGCGGCTGCATGGCCGTGGACGCACGCGTGGCGGTGCGCGCGTGAGCGACCGTCCGGTGGACCCCGGGACCGCTCCGCGTCCCAACATGCTCCCCCGCCTCATCGAGGCGCTCTCCGACCCGGTCGTGGTGCTCGACCGTCGCGGACGCGTCATGGCGGCGAACCACCGCTTCTCCGAGGTGTTCGGGGCCGCGGGCATCACGCTGCCCGGGCGCCCCTGCCCGCGTGCGGGCGAGTGCACGAGCGGAGACCTGCCCAGCGGTGAGGCGTGCGTGGCCTGTCAGGTCGCCGCCGCGAGTTCGCCCATGCGCATGCTCGAGGTGGTGCGCGACGCGACCGGCCGCCAGCGCCGCTGGGAGGCCACGCTGAGCCCCGTACTCGACGACGCGGGACGTCTCGAGTACGTGGTGCAGGTCTGGCGCGACATCACCGACCGCACCCAGCTCGAGGGGATTGTTGGCGGCCGGTGTGGCGCACGAGCTCAACAACCCGCTCGCCTCCATCATGGCGTGCGTCGAGGCCATGCAGCGCATGACCCCGCGCTACGAGTTGCCCGACGAGTACCGCACCGACGTCACCGAGATCCTCACCGACCTCGACGAGGCCCTGCGTCGCTGCTCCGACACGACCTCCAAGCTGCTGTTGCTCGGCCAGCCGCATGCCACGCACCCGGTGGACGTGAACCTCAATCAGGCCGCGCGCGACACGCTCTCGTTGCTCAAGTTCGCCAGTCGCAAGCAGGGCGTCGAGACCGAGCTCGACCTCGCCGACGATCTGCCGACGGTGTGGGGGCGCGAGGACGCGCTGCGCGGCATGCTCATGAACCTGTCCCTCAACGCCGTGCAGGCGATGACCCAGGGGGGCCGGCTCACGCTGCGCACCCGCCAGGTCGGGGACCGCGTGGTGCTGGAGGTGCAGGACGACGGTCCGGGGATCGCACCGGAGCACATGGAC
>JBEGJG010000202.1:569-4705 GCA_041184705.1 Candidatus Eiseniibacteriota bacterium | reverse complement strand
TCGCGAGTCGTCCGCGCCGACACGGGACCTCTTCAATCCGGCGGCGTGGGGGGCGAACCTCGAAAGACTTTTCACACCCCGTGCTGTGAAATCCTTTTACGACCAAGCGACGATTCCACAGCGGTTTGCGCGTGAGTGGATTCGGACCCTCAAGAACCTTTCAGGTCGGCTCCTCAGGCGGCCGCGGATCGCGCCACGGTCTCCGCCAGCCCGTGTAAGTACCGCAACGGGTTACAACGTTTCGCGGGTACGTGTCACGACTGGCACGGGCCATGCGAATGAGGTCCGTCGGAGGGGGGACCTCCACCAGAGAAGTGGCAGTCGCAGCAGGACTTCGCAGCTCGTAGTGACGGCGGGCGACCGCCGAGCGGTACGTCTGAGCCAGCCGGTACGCAGGGGGCGGTCGAGGGTACGAGCCCCGTCGCATGACAACGTATCGCCCCTTCGGCCGGCTGGCTTGGATCCTCGACTTCGCAGCACCCCGAACGTTGGCGCAAGGTTCTCCCCCGTGGGGTGGAGGGACGGCTCCCGTCGGGACCGCGAGCACAACCCGGTCAGCGGTTCCGGTGCTGGAGTTCCACCCGCGGGGGTGCCATTCGGGCACCGGTGGGTCGCGAGAAGGCCCGGCTTCGGCCGGGGGGCGCGATCGGACCGGCCGCCCGGTCTCGAGCGGTGTCGCGCGCGACGCACACCTGAGTCCGCAGCGCACACCGAGCCGCCGCCGGAGCCCATCCCCGGCGGCGGTGCCTTTTCCGGGTCCTGACGCCGCGACCCGCGTCCCTCGCGTAGAATCACGCTCGCGGGTGGGTTGCACGCACAGCCCTCGCGCGCTGGCACGGCGGTTGCCCTCCTCGTTCCCGGGGCGAGCCCGCCCCGAGCCCATGGACCGCGAGGAGACCATGCGAAAGACCTTCCCCATCCTGGCCCTGACCGCCGCGCTCGCGCTGGTCGGTTGCGACGACACCTCCACGGCGCCGCGCGACGTCACGCCGCCCGCCGCTCCGCGCGGGGCGTTCAGCGTCACCGGCGATCGTCAGGTCACGCTGCGCTGGCTCGCCAACACCGAAGGTGACGTGGCCGCCTACCGCATCTACCAGTCGCCCTGCGCGAGCGGTCCCGACTGCCCCTACGACCGCGTCGGGTCCACCACCGCGACCGAGTTCACGGTCACGGGGCTCGCCAACGGTCAGACGCGGTTCTTCGGCATCGCCGCCGTGGACCAGGCCGGTAACGAGAGCCCGCTCGCACCCGTGGACACCGACCTGTTCGACACCCCGCGCCCGGCGGGCTCGGCGCTCGTGAGCAATTTCGTCACCGCTCCGGCCACCGCCGGCTGGGACTTCTCGGCTTTCGCGGTCCGGCCCGCTTCGGACGTCTCGACCGACGTGTTCTACGGGTACAATGGGAGCGTCTTCCAGATGTTCACCGCCGACGCCGCGACCGACATCCAGGACGCGGGCTACGCCACCTCGCTCGACGCGGTGGACTACGCCCCGACCGCGGGCTGGTCGCCGTCGGGCACGGTGGAGTTGATCGCGGGGCACTGCTACATCGTGTGGACCCGCGACGATCGCTACGCCAAGTTCCGCGTCACCGCGCTGTCGCCCGCGGCGGTGAGCTTCGATTGGGCCTACCAGACCGCGGTCGGCAACCGCGAGCTGAAGGCCCGCCCGACACGGCCCGACCCGACCGTGTCGCGGCCCATCGTCTGGCTGCGTTAGGCCGAGGAGTCCGTCATGCGTCCGCTCGTCCGCACCGTTGCGCTCGCGCTGTCCGCGCTGCTCGCCTCGTGGTCGCCCGCACACGCGCGCGACCTCGGGGTCGAGGTCTGGACCGACAAGGGCACGGATGCCGTCTACGAACCCGGCGAGGCCATGCGCATCAAGGTGCGGCCCTCCGATGACGCGCACCTCATCGTGTACGAGATCGACTCCGACGGCGTCGTGAACCTGCTGTGGCCGCTGCGCCGCGGCAGCGCGCGCGTCGAGGGCGGACGCACGTTGCGCCTGCCGAGCGCGGACTCCGACCTCGAGCTCGCGGTGAACGAGGCGACCGGGCAGGGCTTCCTCGTCGCGATCGCGTCCGACCGGCCGTTCCGCGACCTGCCGTGGTTCCTGCGGCCCTACGATCCGCAGGCCGCGGCGATCGGCTACGACAGTCCCGATCCGCAGGCCGCCAAGGCCGACGAGGAGGGCTTCGACGAGCGCGGCCGCGTGGTGGGCGACCCCTACGTGGCGATGGAGCGCATCCGCCGCCGCGTGCTCGACAAGCCGCAGGACGAGGGCTCGTTCGCGACCGACTACGCCACCTACTACGTGCACGAGCCCGTGCGCTATCCGCGCTACCTGTGCAACGACTGCCACCGGCCCGGTCGCTGGGCGTGGTGGGAGGGCTTCGATCCCTACTACGCCGACTGCAGCGTGGTGACGTTCCGCGTGAACTGGTCGTGGGGCTGGGGCTCGGCCATGTGGTCGGCGCACGCGCCGTACTACTACTACGTCGTGCGTCCCGACTGCCCGCCGTACTACCGCCCGTGGTACGACGACCGCTCGCGGTTCTCGTCGTGGGACGGTTGGGGCCGCTGGAACGACCTCTGGGGCGGTCAGCTGCGACGCTACAAGCCCGCGCCTCCGCCCGTCAGCTACACGCCGCCGCCCACGCCGGGCACGGTGTGGCGTCAGGGCGCCACGCCACCGGGACTCATGCCCGACGACCTGCGCGAACGCATGCGCAACGTCGGCGAGCGTCCCGCGCGCTGGCTCGAACGCGATCGCGGCGACGGTCGTCCGGTCTGGCGCGAGACGCGCGAGACGCCGGGAACCACGCCCGGGGTGAGACCCACGCCGCAGGGCGAACGCCCCGGCACGCCGGGCGCGAACCCCATGGAGCGCTGGCGCGAGCGTCAGCGCCGTGACGATCCGCCGAGCGGGGACGGCAACGTGGACGACGCCCGGCGTCGCGCCCCAGGTGGGGTGCGCCCGTCGTGGAAGGGGGGCGAGGGCTCGGGCGGTTCCGAGACGCCGCGCCGCGAGCGCGTCGCGCCGGACACGCCGAAGCGCGAGGCCCCCAAGCCCGACGTGCCGCGCAACGACCCGCCCGTGATCAAGGTCCCGCCCTCGGGCCCTCCCAAGGGCACGGTGCCGCAGGGCAAGTCGGGTTCCGGGAACGGACGGTCGGCCAAGGGGTAGTAGGTCCAGTGGGCGCGCGCGTCGGCCGATGTCCTATAGTGCCGCGTCGGTCCGTCCGTTCGCCCCACGCTCCCCGGAGGTGTCCGTGAAGTCGGTTCGCGTCCTCGTTCTCGCCCTCGCCGTCGCGTGCCTCGTCGTGACCCCCTCGGTCGCGGCCTCGGGTTTCGCGTTCCTCGAGGTGCCTGCGGGCGCACGCGCCGCCGCCATGGGCGGGGCGTACGGTTCGCTCGCGAGCGGGGCCGAGGCCGCGTTCTGGAATCCCGCCGGACTCGCCGCGTTCGAGGGCACGCAGTTCACCGCGACCCACATCGAGACCTACGAGAACCTTCGCCACGAGCAGGTCGCGATCGCCGGGCGCATGTTCGGCGGCGGGATCGCGACCTCGCTGCGCGCCATGTACTCCGAGCCCATCCCCGAGCGCGACGAGCTCGGCAACCTCATCGGCACCTTCGGCTCGCACGACCTCGAGTTCCTGATCGGCTACGGTCGCCGCTTCGGTGGCGTGAGCGCGGGCTTCACCGCGCAGTTCGTGCGCGAGCGCATCGCCGACCTCGCCGCCGGTGTGTGGGCGGTGGGCGGTGGCGTCGCGTGGGACGTGCCCGTGCTGGCGGGCGCGCGTGCGAGCGCGAGCGTGCACAACCTCGGTCCGTCGGCGCGCTACCGCTTCAACGGCGAGCCGGGACAGCCCGTGCCGCTGCCCATGGCCGCGCAGGCCGGCATGGCGTGGACGCGTCCGGCGTTCGCGGGCCTCACCGGCCGTGTCGCCCTGGAGGGCCGCGCGACGCGTGGTCGCAACGGCATCCTCGCGCTCGGTGGCGAACTCGAGTCGCCCGCCGGGGCGGCGCTGCGATTCGGATGGCGTGCCGGCGACGACGTCGCGAGCTGGAGCGCGGGCGCGGGTTGGCGCGTGGGTGCGCTGCGCGTGGATTACGCGTACACGCCGTCGAA
>JBEGJG010000202.1:0-563 GCA_041184705.1 Candidatus Eiseniibacteriota bacterium | reverse complement strand
CGTCCGCCCGAGAGCTCGGCGTAGGTGAAGTGACGGATCCAGTCGCCGAGCACGAAGAACTCGCGCCCGTCCTCGCGCCGCTCGTACGGCTCGTGGAAGTGGCCCACCAGCACCGCGTCGTGTCCGCTCGCGAAACGCGGGCCGGCGAGCTCGCGCCACAGCGGTTCGGGGCGCAGCGGACCATCGGGGCGCGAATGGCGCGACCAACGCGAGACGGCGAGCGCGAGCGGGATGCCGAGGTCGGGATGCAGCAGGCCGTACGCCCGCACCGCGGCGCGCGAGCGCAGCACGCCGCGCAGCGCCTTGTAGCCGAGGTCGCCGCCCATGAGCCCGTCGCCGTGGTGCACCCGCGGCCCTGAGCCTCCACCGTCACGCCCCCGTCCACGGTCCGGATGCCGAGCGTGTCGCGGAAGAACGTGCCCAGCCAGAAATCGTGGTTGCCGTTCAGATAGGTGATCGCCACTCCGGCCGAGCGCAGGCGCTCGAGCGCGCTCAGGGTGGGGAAGAAGCGGCGGGGGATCGCGGTCCCGTACTCGAACCAGAAGTCGAACAGGTCGCCGACG
>JBEGJG010000201.1:7973-9632 GCA_041184705.1 Candidatus Eiseniibacteriota bacterium | reverse complement strand
TGCACCGCTTCTCGCTGCGGTTCCAGTTCTGAGGTCACTCCCGATGCCCGGCACGGTCCGGAACGGGACGACGATGACGACGCGCACGGCGCGCCCCCTTGCAGGGGCGCGCCGTTGCGCTTGCATCATGCTGCTCGCGCTCGCGACGGTCCTGTCCCCGGGAACGGCCGGGGCCGTGCGATGGGACGTCCCGCCGCCCTGGCGTGCGGGTGGTCCGGTGGGCTTCACGCTCGACGCGGCCTCGTTCCCGGACAGCACGGGGTACCACCTCGAGGTGTACGTGCGCGTGCCACCGGCCACGATCCATCAGTTGGCGCGTGACGAGCGCGGGGCCGCCCGGCTGCGCCTCACGGTGACGCTGCGCGGGCGGCAGGGCGCCCCGCTGTCGTCCGCGCAGGAGCTCGTACTGGGACCCGAGGACACCGCGGACGCCGAGGGGCAGGTCGCGGTGGTGCGCTTCCCCGTGGTGCCCGGCCGCGCTCGCCTGACGGCCCGACTCGAGGATCTCCAGTCCGAGAAGCATCGCCTCATGGGCTCGCGTCGCGAGCGCGTGGAGTCGCTCGAGATGCAGGGCGACGTCGAGGCCCCGCGCGCTCAGGGCGGCCGCGATCTGTCCGACGTGGAGTTCGTGTGGCCCGATCCGGTGCACGCCCCCGGCTTGGCGTTCGTGCGCGACGGTCGTGCGCGTCGTCCGCAGCCCGACCGGCTCTTCGGGCTGCGCGCCCCGCGCATGGCGGCCGCCGTGGTCGCGCGCGGACGCGCGGGGGACGAGCGAGCGTGGACGTGGTCGGTGCGCGTCTCGGATGGCGAGGGGCGCGCGATCGCCGAGCGCGAGACGACCACGGTGGGGGGGCGCTTCGCCTCGTTCGACCCGTCGTTCGACGTGAGCGAGTGGCCGGCGGGCGGCTACACGATGGAGATCCGCGCTGCGCAGGCGGGGGACGCCGCTCCCCTGGTCCGCCGCGCACGCTTCAGCGTGGGCTGGGAACCCGAGACGTGGGACCTCGACGCCGAGGAACTCGCCGACGAGGTGCACTTCCTGCTCGAGGCGCGGGACGAGGAGACGTTCGCCTCGTCGCTGCCGGGGGAGCAGGAGCAGGTGCTCTCGGAGTTCTGGCGCAAGCGCGACCCCACGCCCGGCACCGCCGCCAACGAGGCTCACGAGGGGTTCCGCGAGCGTGTGGCCTACGCGAACCGACAGTGGACGCGCTTCGGCATCGGCAAGGGCATGTTCTCCGACATGGGCCGCGTGTACATCCGCTACGGTCCGCCCTCGGAGATCACGCAGCAGGTCATGCCGGCCGGGGACGAGACGCTCACGCGCGAGCTCGAGCGCATCATGTACGAGGAGCAACGCGCGGTGGGGGACCTGCGTCAGAAGGGGCTCGGGGGCGACCAGCGTCCATTCGAGGTCTGGTCGTACGAGGGCGACATCCCGGTGCCGTTCGACGTCGAGCCGGGCACCGTCCCGCGCGGGTCCACGCGTCGCCGACTGATGTTCCTGTTCGTGGACGAGCAGGGGCTCGGCACCTACACGCTGCGGTACACCACGGAGTGAGCGCGCGGCGCCCCCGCGCCGCCCGGGGTGGTGCTCCGGTCACCTTGACCAGCGTGCGTGCCTTGTGGCATCCTCGCGGCGTTTGCGAACCCTGCTAACCT
>JBEGJG010000201.1:3765-7953 GCA_041184705.1 Candidatus Eiseniibacteriota bacterium | reverse complement strand
GCCGACCCGCTCCCGACCCGCCCGTTCATCCTCAGGAGGAGGTTCCCGTCATGGCGCTCAAGGTCGCGATCAACGGTTTCGGCCGCATCGGCCGTCTCGTGGTCCGTGCGGCGAAGACCCGCAAGGCCCCCATCGATTTCGTCGCGGTCAACGACCTCACGGACGCCGCCACGCTCGCGCACCTGCTCAAGTACGACACCGTGCACCGCGTGTGGCACGAGGCGTCGAGCAAGCCCGTGGACGGCAAGCTGGTCGTGGCCGGGGACGCCATGGCGGTGAGCGCCGAGCGTGACCCGTCGAAGCTGCCGTGGAAGGCGCTCGGCGTGGACGTCGTGCTGGAGGCCACCGGCATCTTCACCGAGCGCGACAAGGCCGCGTTGCACCTCGCGGCGGGCGCGAAGGCGGTGCTGGTGTCCGCGCCGGCCAAGGGAGCCGACCTCACGTTCGTCATGGGCGTGAACGACCAGCTGTTCGACAAGGCCAAGCACACGGTGTTCAGCATCGGTTCGTGCACCACGAACTGCCTCGCGCCGGTCGCCAAGGTGCTCGACGAGACGTTCGGGGTGGACCACGGTCTCATGACCACGATCCACGCCTACACGAACGACCAGAACATCCTCGACCTGCCGCACAAGGACCTGCGCCGCGCGCGTGCCGCCGGCCTCAGCATGATCCCGACCTCGACCGGCGCCGCCAAGGCGATCGGCGAGGTGCTGCCGCAGCTCAAGGGCCGCCTCGACGGGCTCGCGGTGCGCGTGCCGGTCATGGACGGCTCGCTCGTGGACCTGGTGGTCAAGGTCAAGCGCAAGGTCACCAAGGACGAGGTCAACGCCGCCATGAAGGCCGCGGCGCAGGGCCCGCTCAAGGGCATCCTCGAGTACTGCGAGGATCCGATCGTCTCGAACGACGTGATCGGCAATCCCGCGAGCAGCGTCTTCGACTCGCTCTCCACGAACGTCATGGAAGGCGACATGGTGAAGGTGCTGTCGTGGTACGACAACGAGTGGGGCTTCTCGAACCGCGTCGTGGACGCGCTCCTCAAGCTGGCCTGAGGGGGCGACCATGAGCTTCGCCAAGCGGACCGTGCAGCACCTCGACTGCGCCGGTAAGCGCGTGTTGGTGCGCGTGGACTTCAACGTGCCCGTCTCGGGCGGTGAGGTCTCCGACGACACGCGCATCGTGGCGGCCCTGCCCACCATCCGTTACCTGCTCGAGAAGCGCGCGCGCGTCATCCTGTGCTCGCATCTCGGTCGTCCCAAGGGCGGGCCCGACACCAAGAACTCGCTCAAGCCGGTGCGCGAGCGCCTGAGCCGACTGCTCCGTCAGGACGTGGCGTGGGCCGACGACTGCGTCGGTCCGGCCGCCGAGTCGGCGGCCGCCGCGCTCGCCGACGGGCAGGTGCTGTTGCTCGAGAACCTGCGCTTCCATCCCGAGGAGGAGGCCAACGACCCTGCGTTCGCGGCCTCGCTCGCGCGTCTCAGCGAGTGCTTCGTGAACGACGCGTTCGGCACCGCGCATCGTGCGCACGCCAGCACCGAGGGCGTGACGCACCACCTGCAGCCGGCCGTGGCGGGCTTCCTCATGAAGCAGGAGCTCGATTATCTGGGCGGTGCGCTCGCGAACGCCAAGCGGCCGTTCGTGGCCGTGCTGGGCGGCTCCAAGGTGAGCGGCAAGATCGACGTCATCACCGCGCTGCTCCCCAAGGTGGACCGTCTGCTGATCGGCGGCGCCATGATGTTCACGTTCCTCAAGTCGCAGGGGAAGCCGGTCGGTCGCTCGCTCGTCGAGGACGACCGTCTCGACATGGCCCGCGAGGTGCTGGCCGCGGCGGCGGCTCGCGGTGTGGACCTCGTGCTGCCGGTGGACTGCATCGCGTCCACCATGCATGACGGTTCGGCGCCGGGCACCGCCAAGAAGGTGGAGCAGCTGTCGGACGCCGAGATGGGTGTGGACATCGGTCCCGAGTCGGTGGCGTTGTTCGCCTCGAAGCTGCGCGACGCGAAGACGGTGGTGTGGAACGGTCCCATGGGGATCTTCGAGGTCGAGGCGTTCGCCGCCGGCACCATGGGGGTGGCGAAGGCCATGAGCGAGCTCAAGGCGCAGGGTGCCGTGACGGTGGTGGGGGGCGGGGACTCGGTCTCGGCCGTGCAGCAGAGCGGACTGGCCGATCGCTTCTCGCATCTGTCCACCGGTGGCGGTGCCTCGCTCGAGTTCCTCGAGGGCAAGGTGCTGCCCGGCGTGGCCGCGCTGCAGGACGCCGCGTCATGAGCGCGCCGACCTCCATCACGCGTCGCCCGCGCATCGTGGCGGGCAATTGGAAGATGAACCGCACCGCGCCCGAGGGTCTGGCGCTGGTGCGCGAACTGATCGCGCTGCGTGCCGCCGACCCGGCGGCCACCCGTGCTCCGCGCGTGGTGGTGTGCCCGCCGTTCCCGTCGCTCGACGGGGTGGGGCGCGCGCTCGAGGGCAGTGGCGTGGAGCTGGGCGGGCAGGACGTTCACGCCGAGACGCACGGGGCGTTCACGGGCGAGGTCTCGGGCGCGATGCTCGCGGCGGTGGGTTGCCGTTGGGTGATCGTGGGGCACTCCGAGCGTCGTCAGCTCATGGGCGAGACCGACGCCATGGTGGCGGCCAAGCTGCGCGCCGCGCAGCGCGACGGGCTGACCCCGATCGTGTGCGTGGGTGAGACGCTGGCCGAGCGCGAGGCCGGTCGCACCGAGGAGGTTCTGGTGCGTCAGGTCACTGCGGCGTGGCACGGGCTCGACCCGGCCGCGGCGCGCGCCACGGTGGTGGCGTACGAGCCCGTGTGGGCGATCGGCACCGGCAAGGTCGCCACGCCCGAGCAGGCGCGCGACGCGCACCGCGTCATCCGGGCGACGCTCGACCGGGTGGCGGGAGCGGGGCTCGGCTCCGAGCTCGCGATCCTGTACGGCGGCAGCGTCAACGCGGGCAACGCCGCGGCCCTGTTCGCCGAGTCCGACGTGGACGGGGCGCTCGTGGGTGGGGCGTCGTTGGACGCGGCCGGCTTCGTCCGCATCGTGGCCGCCGCGGGCGCGGTGGCCTGAACCCCGGGACGGCTTTGACGCCTGCCGGGGGCGGCTGCTAGATTCACCGCCCGTTTGAAGCACCGGCCGGACCGTTCGGTCCGGGCCTCACGGTGCCGGAACACCCTGTCCGATTCGAGGAGCCCATGTACGCTCTGGTGTTGGGTCTTCACCTGTTCGTCTGCGTCTGCCTGGTGGCCGTGGTACTGGTCCAGTCGGGTAAGGGCGGCGGTCTGGTGGGTGGCGCCTTCGGGAGTGCCACGCAGACGGTCTTCGGTGGTCGCGGCGGCACGGATTTCGTGACGCGCGCCACGGTCGTGCTGGGTGTGCTGTTCTTCGTCACCTCGCTGTCGCTCGCCCTCATGACGTCCAAGGGCGGTTTCGGCGGGACCCGCAGCGTCGTGACCGAGGCCGCGAAGAAGGCCGCCTCGGCTCCCGCCGCGCCGGCCCCCGGTGCCCCGGCCACGCCCGGCGCTCCGGCGGGTGGCACCGCTCCGGCCGCGCCCGCGACGCCGGCCCCGGTGGGATCGACGCCGCGCTGAGCTTCACGCTTCACCCTGATGTCCGTGCCCGGGTGGTGGAATTGGTAGACACGTACGTTTGAGGGGCGTATGGGGAAACCCGTGCGAGTTCAAATCTCGCCCCGGGCACCACGTAACAGCACGAAGGCCGCACCCGCGAGGGTGCGGCCTTCGGTCGTTCCGGGACAGCGGGGGATCGTCGGTTACTTCACGATCTCCTTCACGTAGTCCTCCATCGTCTCCTCGTCGATGTAGCCGACGACCCGTCGCACGATCTCACCCTTGCGGTTGATGAAGAACGTGGTCGGGATGGAGTTGATGGGGCCGTAGGCGTCGAGCACGTCGTCGTTCGCCATCGCGAGCGTGAACTGGATGTTGAGACGCTTCGCGAAGCGCTTCACGTCGGCCGGGCCGCCCTCGTCCACCGACATGCCGATCACGGTGAGGCCCTGCTTCTCGTAGCGCGCCTGCATCGCGGAGAGGTGCGGCATGCTGGCGCGGCACGGACCGCACCAGGTCGCCCAGAAGTCCACGATCATCGGACGGTTGCGCAGTTCCACCGAGCGCAGCGTCTTGCCGTCCACCGTGCGGACGTTGAACGACGGGGCGGTGCGGGACTCGGC
>JBEGJG010000201.1:0-3756 GCA_041184705.1 Candidatus Eiseniibacteriota bacterium | reverse complement strand
AGCGCGGCACCGATGCGGAACGGGGTCGCGAAGGATCGCATGGTGTTCCTCGGGTGGGGGGCACAGGGCCCGGGATGCGAAGGTTCCATCCTGTCAGTCTAGCCTGTCGTGCCGAGTGGCGTAGGGTGTCGCGCGGGGAATTTTCAGGCCCTTGACCGCATCGCGGACCTGTCCGGTGTCTGTGCAATCGTGCTCCGCGACGCGTTCCAGCGGGTGCGTCCGAGGGGGTGCTGTGCTAGCGTCACGGCAACGCTCCCCAGCGACATGGCCCGCGTTCCACGCGGGTCCTCGACGACTTCACAAGGAAGGTGAAGCCGATGGTGTCCATGCTCTTGCACGCCCTGCCACTCTCCGCGCTCCCGCTCCAGATGGGCGGGGGCACCGCGTCCATCCCCGCGCTCATCGCCGAGTCGAGTCTGTTCTCGAAGGCGGTGCTGCTCGTCCTCGTGGCCCTCTCGGTCTACTCGTGGGCGGTGCTGTGGGATCGGCTGCGCCTCTACGCCCGCGTGCGCGCCCAGGACGCCGCGTTCCTCACCGCGTTCCGCGGGCTCGAGGGCACGGCCGACCTGCGCATGGTGGCGCTCCAGCATCCGCTGTCGGTGATCGCGCAGGCGGCGCTCGCCGGGCAGAAGGCGGGCGAACAGCACACCGCTGAGGCGGTGGGGGCGGCGGCACGCTTCGAGCTCCTGCAGCGCGCCATGGACCGTGCCTCCGACGAGGCCACCACGCAGCTCGAGCGCCGCGTCGGGTTCCTCGCCACCACCGGTAGCGTGGCGCCGTTCATCGGGCTGCTCGGCACGGTGTGGGGCGTCATGGTGTCGTTCGTGAACATCGGCGCGCAGGGCTCCGCCACGCTGGTCGTGGTCGCTCCCGGCATCGCCGAGGCGCTCATCGCCACCATCGCGGGGCTGGCGGCCGCCATCCCGGCGGCGATCGGCTACAACCACTGCCTCGGCAAGCTGCGCGAGATCGGGCACGGCGCCGCGCAGTTCACGAGCGAGTACCTCGACCGCCGTCTCGGCGCGAGGCACTCGTGAGGCTTCAGGGCCAGCGCGGCCCCATGGCCGAGATCAACGTCACGCCGCTCGTGGACGTGGTGCTCGTGCTGCTCATCATCTTCATGGTGACCGCGCCGTTCCTGCAGGGCGGACTCGAGGTGGACCTGCCCAAGGTCGCCACCAGCGGCATGGACGTGCGCGAGGGTCTGGTGGTGAGCGTGCGCCGCGGTGGCACGCTCGCGGTGGGGGAGCGCACCGTGCCCGACGGCCAGTTCGAGGACGCGCTCGTGCGCGCGCGCGCGAAGGAACGACCGGTGTACCTCAAGGCCGACCAGAGCGTGCCGTACGGTGAGATCGTCGGCATCATCGCGCGGCTGCGCCGCGCCGGCGTCACCCAACTCGGTCTCGTCACGCAGCCGCCGGAGAAGGGACGCTGATGCGCGGCACGCTGGCCGGCTCGGCGGCGGTCCACGTCGTGCTCCTCGCGCTGCTCATGCTGGTGCGCACGAGCGGCACGGTGGTGGTGCCCGGCCCCGACGTCGTCCAGGTCGCGCTGCTCGGGGAGCCCCCGCCGCCACCGGCGCCCGCGCCCGTCGTGCGGCCCACCGACACGGTGGTGCCCGACGAGTCCGACGGCGTTCGCATCCAGAAGGACCGCCCCAAGCCGAAGCCCGAGGTGAAGCAGCAGCCCAAGCCCAAGGAGCCCCCGCCGCCGGACGCACGCCCCGCGCGCGACGAGGTGCCGCCCACCACCGCGCCGCGCTCGCGCGTCGTGCTGCCGTACGCGCCCGTGGGTGGCGGCATGGCCGGACAGGTCGCGGTGGACGAGTCCAACTTCGAGTTCGCGTACTACCTGCAGATGGTGCGCGCGCAGGTCGCGCGCAACTGGACGCCGCCGGCGGGCAGCACGCCCGGGGCGCGCGTCGTGGTGCGTTTCCGCATCGCGCGCTCGGGGGCGATCACCGGGCTGCGCCTCGACACCGGCAGCGGCAACAGCCTGCTCGACCAGTCGGCCCTGCGCGCCCTCGTCGTCACCCAGCAGCTCCCGCCGCTACCGCTCGGTTACGCCGGGTCGGACCTCGGCATCCAGTTCGGCTTCGAGTACACGGGGACCCCATGACCCTTCGCCGCCACACGCATCGCGCCCTCGCGGCGCTCGCCCTCGCGCTCTCGCTCGTGTCGGTCGCCTCGGCACAGGGCGGTGACGTGCGCCTCGACGTGCGCAGCGGCGAGGTCGCGCGACTGCCCCTGCTGTGCGAGGCCCTGAAGGGCCCCGCCACCGGACCCGCCTCGGCCCGCATGGCCGACGACGTGCTGGCTGCCGACCTGCAGGCGTCGGCGGTGTTCGCGGTCCAGCGGGCGTGGGCACCCGCAGGGGCCGGTGCGGTGGCCGCGCAGTTCGTCACGCTCGGCAACTGGTCGGTGACCGGATCGCAGGTGCGCTTCCGCGGCGAGCTGCGCGACCTGCCCGCGCGTCAGCTCATCCTGACCAAGGACTACGCCGGTCCGGTCGCCGACTGGCGGCGGCTCGTGCATCGCTTCGCCGACGACTGCGTGCAGCAGATCACGGGCGAGCGCGGTGTCGCCGACACGCGCATCGCGTTCGTGGTGAAGGACGGCCGCGACAAGGAGCTGTGGGTGATGGACGCCGATGGTGCCAACGCTCGGCCGCTCACCGCCGACCGCTCCATCGCGCAGTCGCCGTCGTGGTCGCCCGAGGGATCGCTTCTGTTGTGGACCTCGTGGCGCGGGGGAGCGGGGCCGGGCATCTGGGTGATGTCGCCCGAGCAGCGCAAGCCGTTCCTCGTCTCGGGTCGCAAGGGGCTCAACACCAGCGCGTCGTACTCGCCCGACGGCCAGTACATCGTGTGCACGCTCTCGCTCGACGGCAACGCCGAGCTCTACCGCCTCGACGCGCGCGGGGGGAACCCGCAGCGCCTCACGAACAGCCGCTCGATCGACACCTCGCCGGCGTGGTCGCCCACCATGCGCGAGATCGCGTTCACCTCGGACCGCACCGGGCAGCCGCAGGTGCACGTCATGGACGCCGATGGCAGCAACCTGCGCCGCCTCACCTACGAGGCCGACTACACCGACTCGCCGGCGTGGAGCCCCAAGGGCGATCGCCTCGCGTTCGTGAACCGCGTCGGCGGTGGGTTCGACATCTGGGTCGCCCGCGCCGACGGCAGCGGCGCGCGTCCCGTGGTCACGGGCGGCAACAACGAGAACCCGCGCTGGTCGCCCGACGGCCGTCACCTCGTGTTCGCGTCCGACCGCGACGGGGCGTACGGTCTGTGGGTCACCGACCTCGACGGGGCCGTGCCCCGCAAGCTGGACACCGGTGGCCGCCGGGCGATGTCGCCCGCGTGGTCGCCTCGACGCTCGAACTGATCGCCCCGACCGGGCCAGATCCATAGCAACCCCGAGTCACCCATCAAGGAGGATCCCATGAAGAGCCCCCGCACCCTCGCTCTCGCGCTCACCGTCCTCGTCGCCCTCGGCGCCGCCGGTTGCGCGAAGAAGAAGTCCGCGACGCCGCCGGTCCCGCCCGCCCCCACGCCGCAGATCGAGACCCCGACGCCCGTGCCGACGCCCACGCCCGCACCCACGCCGGCGCCGCCGACCCCGCAGACGGATCCTTCCGAGGTCGCGAAGAACCTGCAGGTGGTGTACTTCGAGTACGACTCGTTCACGCTCTCGGATGGCGCGCGCTCCGCGCTCGACGCCAACGCGAAGCTGCTGCGCTCGAACCCCGGCC
>JBEGJG010000200.1:0-4194 GCA_041184705.1 Candidatus Eiseniibacteriota bacterium | reverse complement strand
ACCGCCGCGCTCGCGCTGGGTGTCGCCGGCTGTCTGGCGGCGCTCCTCACCAAGTGGACGCTGCTCGGACGCATGCGCGAGGGGCATCACGCGCTGTGGTCGTGCTGGTGCTCACGCTGGGACTTCCTGTTCGAGGTCTGGTCGGCCTACGCCCGACCCATCGTCGAGTGGTTCGAGGGCACCGCACTCGTCGCACCGTGGTTGCGGGCGATGGGTGCGCGGATCGGCAAGCGCGTGGTGATGGGTACGAGCCTCGCGCAGTTGGTGGACCCCGACATGCTCGAGGTCGGGGACGACGCGACCGTGTCGTGTCATCTACAGATGCATAGCTTCGAGGACCGCGTCCTCAAGCTCGGTGTGACCCGCTTCGGCGCTCGCAGCAGCGTCGGCGCGGGATCGCTCGTCCTGTACGGAGCCGACCTGGGCGAGGGTACCCGGGTCGCCGAACAGGGCGTCGTCATGAAGCACGAACACCTGCTCCCCGGACATCCTTACGAGGGTGTCCCCACGAGGCCCGTTCAGGAGAGAGAACGATGAGCCCCATCACCCGACGCGTACAGGCCGGCCCCGCCCCCGGTCTGGTGGAGGTCTGGCGCGTGCCGCTGGACCCCGAGGGACGCGTGACGTCCGCGCAACTCGCCCACCTCGACCCCGATGAATCCGCACGTGCCGAACGCATGGGATCGCGGGGCGGCCCCTGGGCCGAGGCCCGCGTGGCGCTTCGCCACATCCTCGGCTCGCACATCGGACGCGAGCCGAAGAACGTCCCGCTGGTCTTCGGGCACGAGGGTGCGCCGGGACTCGTGGCGCCCTGGACGCTGCACTTCTCGCACTCGCACACCGATCGCTGTGCCGTGGTCGCACTCTCCAGCGACCGCCCGCTCGGCGTGGACGTGGAACGCATCTACGACGGCGTGCATCTGGACGCGGTGGGCGAGATGTTCCTACCGCCGGCGGAACTCACGGCGGTACGCATGTGCCCGCCCGAGAACCGTCGGCACGCCTTCTTCGTGGCGTGGACGCGGCACGAGGCACGTCTCAAGCTGCGGGGCGAGGCGCTCGCGGAGCACCCGAGCGATCGCGTGGCCGAGCCGAGCCCGCTGGTCCTCATCCGCTCACTGGCCCTCGGCGAGGATCTGGTGGGCGCGGTGGCGGCCGAGGGTGGCAACTGGCGCATCGTGACCCGGGACTACCCCGACCTGCTCGTCAACTGATCCCGGCTCACCGCCGGGTGCCGAACCACAGCACGTGCCGCGCCCCCTTACCCGGACGCGCGCGCACGTGTTCCTCGCGCACCGCGTAGCCCGCGGCGGCGAAGCGTCGAGCGAATCGTTCGTCGGGTGCGACCGACCACACCGCGAGCACGCCGCCTGTACGCAGCACGGAACGGGCGTGTCGCAGACCCGCCTCCGAGTAGATCGCGGCGTTGTCGTCGCGCGTGAAGCCGTCGGGACCGTTGTCCACGTCGAGCAGTACGGCATCGTACCCCGAACCCTCCGCCATCACCTCGCGCACGTCGGCGACCCTCACCGTGACCCGCGGGTCGTCGAGCGGATGTCCGGCGAGTGGTCCGAGCGGACCGCGGTTCCACTCCACGACGGGCGCGAGTAATTCCGCCACCACCACCTCGGCCTCGGGGGGTAGGGCGCGCAGTGCGGCCGCGAGCGTGTAGCCCAGACCGAGTCCGCCCACGAGCACACGCGGACGCGATCGGGTCGCGACCTCGGCACACGCGCCCTCGGCGAGCCGCTCCTCGGACGCATGCATGCCACTGCCCATGAGCACGACCGCGCCGCGGCGAACGACGTACTCGTCCCCGCGGCGCTGCAACACGAGAGGGGCGTCGCCCCCGGGGACGAGCGCCTCCCCGAGCGTGACCCAGGGTCGCATGACGGGAAGATAGCCCACCCCGAGGGCACACCGTGTCGCAGCGCCGTTCCCGCGAGCCGCGAACCGGTTGGCGCCCGCGACACGTCGCTTTATATATAGGCGACCCCCACGGACGGGGGTGGTGAATCCCCCGTCCGGATCGGCCGATACCCCCGGCGACGCTCCACGGCCTCGGCCGACCACCCCGACGGGAGACCCCAGTGCGACCCTCGAACCGCATCCTCACCCTGCTCGGCACCCTCGCCCTCGTGGCGGTGGTGTCCGACGCCCACGCGCAGATGATGAGCACGCGCCGCATGGGCATGGGCGGTGTCCAGCTCATGCACGGCGGCACGGGTAGCGACCCCGTGAACGTCGCCTACCGTGCGGTGCCGCGTGAGCCCGGTAGCGACATGCACAGCTTCTCGCTGCCGGTCGGCGTGATCCCGCTGCTGCAGGACCCGCCGTCCACCGACCCCGACGACTCCACGTTCAGCGCCTGGGAGCTCATCAACCTGGGCCTGCACGCGCCGTGGAACATCGCGCTCAACCCGCCCACGGAGCCCGAGGGCGACATCACCGTGACGATCGCCCGCAACGAGCTGATCGTGGACCTGGGAGCCCTGCAGACCTCGATCCCGCAGAACGACCTCACGCTCGGCGCCAGCCTGCGTGCCCCGGCGTTCATCTGGGGCGTGGGACGCGGCTTCGTCGGCGTGGCCCCGCTCCTCAACGTGCGCGACGAGTTCAAGCTCGGCGCGTCGCTGCGCGAGGCGCTGCGTGAGGCGCAGCCGTTCCAGACGAACACGGACTACGACTTCTCGAACCGGTTCACGGGTCAGGCCGCGGGGCAGCTCATGGTGGGCGCCGCGTTCCCGATCCTCGGTGGCCAGGGCGAGAACCGCAACGGTCTCTACGTGGGCGCACGCGCCAAGCTGCTGCGCGGACTCGCTTACTCCGACGTGGATGCGCGTGCGGCGTTCAGCACCAACGACACGCTGTTCGGCAGCCAGCCCATCGACCTCGGCTACACGGCCTACACCCGCTACGCCGAGCCGTCGAACGGTGGCTGGGGACGCGGTCTCGACGCCGGCGTGGTGCTGGTGCAGGGCCCGTTCACCATCGGCCTCGCGGCGAACGACATCGCCTCGCGCATCGACTGGAAGGTCAAGGAGACGGTGACCTCGCTCGACGCGGTGACCGGGAACTACACGACGATCACGTTGGCCGAGAACGTGGCTTACACGAGTGACGTGCCCGACAGCTGGGTGCTCACCGCCTCGACGCGCCTCGGCCCCGTGCTCGTGGCCGCGGACGCCTTCCGCGACGACCACGATGAGATCACCGGACATGCCGGTGCCGAGATCTGGACGGGGCCGCTCGCGTTGCGCGCGGGCGCCTCGCTCGACGCCCGTCAGCGTATGCAGCTCGCGGGTGGCGTGGGCCTCAAGCTGGGCCCCATCGCGCTCGACGTCGCCGTCGCCACCCACCAGCAGAACCTCGCCGAGGAGCGTGAGCTCGACCTCGGCATCGGCTTCTCGCTGCTGCCCGGAAGGAGCAACTGATGCGCCCCGATCTCAAGTCGTTCCGCGGTGCGCGCCCCATCGGCGCGGCACTCCTGCTGGCGGCCGCGCTCGTGACCGGCTGTGCCAAGCACGACCTCGTCATGCGCGTGGACCTGCTCAGCTTCACGCCCGAACTGCAGTCCCCGTTCGTGTTCCCGCCCGTGCCGGTGACGCCCGGCGGACTGGCCACGGGCGAGCAGGCCCTCGTGGACGATGACGTCGTGAGTCTGATCGAAGGGCTGAGCGACGCCTCGACCATCGAGAACGTGAGCTTCCGGCTGCGCAGCGTGGCGACCGCGATCACCGGAACGGGCACGGACACACTGCGGGTCTATGTGAGCGACATGCTCACCGACCCTCGGACGACCGTGCCGATCGCGACCGATATCGTGACGTTCCAGGCCGGAGTGCCGGACACGTCTCAGCTCGTCATCGACGGCAACACGCGACTCAACGATCTGTTCAAGAACAGCCAGATCCGGATCTCCGTGACGACCTCGCTGCGCGGTCCGGCGGCGGGAGCCCCGCTGGAGGGCAGCCTCGAGATCATCGGCATGGACGCCGTCATCGTGGCGGGACGCAAGCTCTGATCGTCTGACCGTTCACGCGACGCCCCCGGTGGGTCCCGACCCGCCGGGGGCGTTCGTGCGTTCAGCCGCCTGCTCGCTCCTCGAGCTCCACCCAGCGGGCGAGCGCGGCCTCGAGGTCGCGCTCCACCTGCTCCGCCTGCGAACGCAGGGCCGCCACCTCGGCGGCGCGT
>JBEGJG010000199.1:0-4206 GCA_041184705.1 Candidatus Eiseniibacteriota bacterium | reverse complement strand
TGCCGGGTCCGATGCGCCCCGGGCCCGCCGGGATGCCCCGGAGCGCGCCCGCAGCCCACGGATTCACATGCGGTTGACGCGGCCGGGGGCGCACCCTATCCTGCCTCGCCGATTCGCCACCCAGTTTCGTCGGGGCGTGGCGCAGCCCGGTAGCGCACCTGCTTTGGGAGCAGGGTGTCGGAGGTTCAAATCCTCTCGCCCCGACCAGCATCCCACCGGCTGCGAGCAGCAGGCTGGCCGAGACGTACCGTGACCCCCGCGCCCCACGCGCGGATCCACGGTTCGCCCCGGTCCGACGCGGCGGGTCGTTCCGGCGCGCGGGCCACCTCGCGAGCAGGGGCGGTTCCGCGTTGCGCCTGTAGCTCAGTCGGATAGAGCAACGGATTTCTAATCCGTGGGTCGGGGGTTCGATTCCCTCCAGGCGCGCCATGTGCACGGCTGGACGCCCGGTAAGGGTTTTGGCGGTGGATGTAGCTCAGTTGGCAGAGCATCGGGTTGTGGTCCCGAGGGTCGCGGGTTCGAGCCCCGTCATCCACCCCATTCCTTTCCCACACCGGCGCCACCGACGTGCGTCACGGATGATCGCACGAGGAGGAACATGAAGCGCCGCGCCAAGATCGTCTGCACGCTGGGTCCCGCCACCTCGTCCCCCGAACGCGTGCGTGAGCTCGTGCGCGCCGGCATGGACGTGGCCCGCCTCAACCTGTCGCACGGCTCGCGCGAGGACCACGCCGCGGTGTACCGCGAGGTGCGCGCCGCGAGCGACGAGGCCGGTCGCGCGGTCGCGGTACTCGTGGACCTGCAGGGTCCCAAGATCCGGCTCGGCACGTTCAAGGACGGCGCCGCCATGCTGGAG
The DNA here is from genome assembly GCA_041184705.1 of Candidatus Eiseniibacteriota bacterium. Classification (GTDB taxonomy): domain Bacteria; phylum Eisenbacteria; class RBG-16-71-46; order RBG-16-71-46; family RBG-16-71-46; genus JAIOPA01. The sequence continues at coordinate 3,350 of JBEGJG010000199.1, read as the reverse complement.
ACGGGCGCGACGTTCGACATCACCACCGCGCCCTGCCCCGACGGCGACGCCAAGCGCGCCGGGACGACCTACGAGGCACTCGCGCGCGACGTCACGGTGGGCGACACGGTGCTCATCGACGACGGCCGCGTGCGGCTGCGCGTCGAGGAGACCGACGGCACCACGGTGCGACTCACCGTGCTCGAGGGCGGCCGCATCTCGAACCACAAGGGCATCAACCTGCCCGGCGTGCGCGTGAGCGCGCCGTGCATGAGCGAGAAGGACCGCGAGGACCTGCGCTTCGCGCTCTCGCTGCGCGTGGACCTGATCGCGCTGTCGTTCGTGCGCGAGCCGTCCGACCTGGCCGAAGTGCACGCGGTCATGGATGAGTGCGGCGCGCGCCTGCCCGTGATCGCCAAGATCGAGAAGCCCGAGGCGGTGGACCGTCTCGGCCCCATCGTGCGCGCGTTCGACGGCCTCATGGTGGCGCGCGGCGACCTCGGCGTGGAGATCCCGCTCGAGCAGGTGCCGCTCGTGCAGAAGCGCTGCGTGCGTCTGGCGCGCGAGCACGGCAAGCCGGTCATCGTGGCCACCCAGATGCTGGATTCCATGATCACCGCCTCGGCCCCCACGCGCGCCGAGGCGAGCGACGTGGCCAACGCGGTGCTCGACGGCGCCGACGCGCTCATGCTCTCGGGCGAGACCAGCGTGGGTGCGCACCCCATCGGTGCGGTCGAGACCATGGCGCGCATCATCGAGGCCGCCGAGTCGCAAGGCCTCATGAGTGTGCCGTCCATCAAGCGCCGTCCCGAGACGCGCCCCGAGGCCATCGCGATCAACGCCCTGCGCATCGCCGAGGACCTGCACGCGGTCGCGATCGTGGCGTTCACCGAGACAGGCGCGACCGCGCGCCACATGGCCGTGCACCGTCACCCCATGCCGCTGCTCGCGGTGACCACGCGACCCGAGGTGCGCAGCCAGCTCGCGCTGGTGTGGGGCTGCGAGACGTTCGTCGCCCCGCCCGTGCACCACACCGACGAGATGGTCGCCATGACCGACCAGACGCTGCTGCAGCTCGGCCGCGGTCGGCCGGGCGACTACGTGGTCGTGGTCGCAGGCACGCCTCCGGGTCAGGCCGGCGGCACGAACACGCTGCGCGTCCACCGCCTCGGCGACGAGTAGCACGCGCCCTCGCGCGCCGCGCGTTCAGCCGTTCAGCAGCGCGGCCAACGCTCGCACGGCACGCCCGCGGTGCGAGACGGCGTTCTTCTCGGCGTCGTCCATCTCGGCGAACGTGCGCGTCCCACCGGCGGGCACGAAGAGCGGGTCGTAGCCGAACCCCTGCGAACCGCGCGGCGCGTCGGTGATCGTGCCCTCGAGCACGCCCTCGGCCACGAGCTCGCGTCCGTCGGGCCAGCGCGCCACGCACACGGTGCGGAAACGCGCGGTGCGCTGCGGCGCGGGCACGCCCTCGAGCTCGCGCAACAGCTTGGCGACGTTGGAGGCGTAGGTCGCCCCCGGACCGCTGTAGCGCGCGGCGTGCACGCCGGGAGCACCCCCGAGCGCGTCCACCTCGAGCCCGGTGTCGTCGGCGATCGCGGGCAGTCCCGTCGTGGCCACGGCGGCCTCGGCCTTGATGCGCGCGTTATCGAGCAGCGTGTCGCCGTCCTCGTCGGGCGAGACCGCCCCGGGCCACTCGGCGAGCGTGTGCAGCGTCACGCCCGGAAGCGCGAGCAGCGTGTGCAGCTCGGCGGCCTTGTGGCGGTTGAACGTGGCGACGACGAACTCGGTCATGGCGGGGCTCCGGGACTCAGGCGTCGGCGGTGACGAGAGCGATGAGCACGCCGTCGTACCCCTTGGGGCCGACGGTCTGCAACGCGGTCGCATCGAGTCGCGGATGGGCACCGACCATGGCGAGCGCCGCACGCGTCCCGCGCACGCCCTCGTCCTCGCTGGTCGCGTCGATCACACGCCCCTCGCGCACCACGTTGTCCAGCACGATCACGCTGCCGGCGCGCGTCAGTGCGAGCGCGGCCTCGAGGTAGTGCGGGTTGTTGGGCTTGTCGGCGTCCACGAACACCAGATCGAACGGCTCGACGCCCTCGGCCTGCAGCGCGGCGAGAGACTCGCGCGCCGGCCCCTCCCGTAGTTCGATGCGATCCGCCAGACCGGCCCGCTCGAAGTTCTCGCGGGCGACCCGCGCGTGCGTCGGGTCGAGCTCGAGCGTCACCACGCGACCGTCGGCGGGCAGGGCGCGCGCGAGCCACAACGTGCTGTAGCCGCCGAGCGTGCCCACCTCGAGCACGCGCTTCGCGCCGCGCAGTCGCACGAGCAGCGACAGCCACTTGCCGAGCATGGTGGAGACGGCGATGGCCGGCAGACCGGCCGCATCGCAGGCCGCGAGCGCGTGCTGCAGGTCGTCATCCTCGGGAACGAGGGTCGCCTCCAGGTAGTCGTCCACGGCCGACCACAGGTCCGTGTCCTTCATGCGCGCTCCGGGCCCATGACGGGGCTCACTCGGGCAGCAGGCCGGAACCACCGAGCAGCTTGCGGTGATGGGCCCCGATGCGGGTGATGCCGCGCTTGGCGAGACGCACGAGGTCGCGCATCTGCGCGTCGTCGAACGTCGAGCGCTCGCCGGTGCCCTGCAACTCGATGAAACGACCGCGCCCGGTCATGACCACGTTCATGTCCACGTCGGCGTTGGAGTCCTCGGCGTAGTCGAGGTCGAGGCACGCCACACCGCGCACCACGCCCACGGACACGGCGGCCACCGAGTCGAGCAACGGCGGCGCGGTGAGCTGATTGCGGTTCGACAGCCACACGAACGCGTCGTGCAGCGCCACCAGCGCGCCGTTGATGGCCGCGGTGCGCGTGCCCGCGTCGGCCTCGAGCACGTCGCAGTCGAGCGTGATGGTGCGCTCACCGAACGCGGCGAGATCGGTGACCGCGCGCAGCGAGCGGCCGATGAGACGCTGGATCTCCTGCGACCGTCCACCGGTCTGACTCGTGCGCGGGGTGCGGTCCCCGGTCGCGCGCGGCAGCATGGCGTACTCGGCGGTCACCCAACCCTTGCCCTGGCCCCGCAACCAACCCGGCACGCGATCCTCGACGCTCGCGGTGCACAGCACCTTGGTGCGACCCATGGTGATGAGCGCGGACCCTTCGGCGTGCGACGACACGCCGCGCTCGATGCGCAGCGGGCGCAACGTGTGCGGGGCGCGTCCGTCGGGGCGCTGGAAGTCGGGGGTCTCGGGCGCCTTCGACTCATGGGCGCTGCTGCCGTGGCGCGATGCGGCTTCAGCACGCGCGGTCGAGAGCCGTGGCCTGGCCGATGCGATCGTCGGCGAGTTCGAGCGTTCGGGTCTGGG
>JBEGJG010000198.1:0-4213 GCA_041184705.1 Candidatus Eiseniibacteriota bacterium | reverse complement strand
GCATGGTGCAGGAGCGCGTTGGCGATCGTGCCCTGCTGCACGCCCGCACCCGGATGCACCACCACGCCCGCGGGCTTGTCGAGCACGAGCACGTGGTCGTCCTCGTGCACGACCACGAGCGGCGCGGGTTCGGCCACCAGACGCGGAGGACGGCGCGGCGGGATGGTGAGCGCGACCTGATCGCCCGTCTTGAGCTTCTGCGACGAACGGCCGACGCGCCCGTTCACGAGCACGCGCCCCTCGTCGATCAGCTTCTGGAGGCGGTTACGACTCAGCCCGATCCGGGCTTTCGCCAGCCACCGGTCCAGACGCGCTCCCGCGCCCGTCTCCGGCACCTCCAGCTCCAGCGATCGATCCATGGGCATCCTCGGTGGCCGGCGTCGTCCCGGGCTCGGGGTCCTTCGTCCAGAACAACGCGAACATCGCCACACCGAACGTGACGCAGACGTCGGCCACGTTGAACACGGGGAAGTCGTGGCCCTTCCACGACAACAGGATGAAGTCGGTGACCTCACCATAGCGCACACGGTCCACCAGGTTGCCGAGCGCACCGGCCAGGATGAGCGCGAGCGACCATTCGCGCACGCGACCCAGCATGGGATGACGCGCCCACAACCACAACACCGCGAGCGCGGCCACCACGGAGAACACGTAGAACGGGAACCGTCCGCCCTGGAACATGCCGAACGCGATGCCCGAGTTGCGCGTGTAGGTGAACTGCACGAGCTCGCCGATCACCGACATGGGCTCGCGGAAGGCGAGCGTCTGCGTGGCCCAGTGCTTGGTCCACTGGTCCAGCGCCACGCCGACCGCGGCGACCCCCAGCAACAGCGCGGGGGAGCGGCTCACTCCTCGTCCTTGTCGCGCAGGCCCAGACGCTGCTGACGCTCGATGTACTCCTGCTCGGCCACGGTGTAACGCGCCCACGGCAGCGCCTCGAGCCGCGCGCGCGGGATGCGCTTGCCGCTCGACTCGCAGACGCCGTAGGTGCCGTCCACGATGCGACGCATCGCGTCGAGGATCTCGCGCAGATGACGGCCGCCCTGCGACGCGATGTTGAACGACACCTCGCGTCCCAGCGAATCGCTGCCGGCCTCGGCCGTGGGGTTACCGGTCTCACCGGTCGCCTCGCGCGGATCCACGGTGAGCACGGTGGCCTCGAGGTGCCCCAGTTCGGCGGCGATGCGCGAGTACTCCGTCTGCAGACGCTGCTCGAAGTAGCGCAGGTCGGCCGCGGTGAGCGCCGGCTCCGCCTTCTCGTGCTGCGTGCTCGAGGCGGCGGGACGCGTGGCCGCGGGGATCACGACGTGACCTCCCGCACCGCGCGGCTTGGCGACCATGCTGCCGACCGGCAACACGCCGATGGGACGCACCTCGGGCGCGGGCTTGGGTGCCTTGCCACCCTTGGTGGGCGGGGTCTTCGCGGCGGTCTTCGCCAGCAGCGCCTCGGGCGTGGCGCGCACGAGACGCGGCACGCGGTTCTTGGCCGCCTCGGCCGCGGCCTTCTCGGCCTGGATGCGCTGCTCCTCCTCGCGACGCTTCTTGGCCTCGAGCGCGGCGAGCGCACCCTTGTTGAGCACCGGCGCCTTGGGCGCGGGCTTCGCGGGTGCCTTGGCCGACGGCTTCGGCAGCGGCTTGGGCGCGGGCTTGGCCGCGGCCTTCGCGACCGGCTTGGGAGCGGGCTTCGCGACCGCCTTCGCCACGGGCTTCGCGGCGACCTTGGCGACCGGCTTGGCCGGGGCCTTGGCCGCAGGCTTCGCCTTGGGCGCCGCCTTGGCGACCACCTTGGGTGCGGGCTTCGCCGGCTTGCGGGCCACGGGCTTCCCCTTGGCGGACGACTTCATGACCATCGCCTGGGCGCGCGATGCGGGCTTCGATGCGAGCTTCTTCGGGGTGCCGGTCATGGGTTCCTCCTGGGTCGTGGGGCCCGACGGGAGCGAGTGGGCGAGTGTGTCGTGGAACGGTGCGCGAGAGGGGTCAGGACGCCTCGTCGAGTCGGCGGACCACCTCGGTGACGAGCTTCATGAGCGCGGGTGCGGCACGCCCCGCGACCGCGACCACGGTGGCGATGTCCACCGGGTGCAGCGCATCGGGCAGGCATTCGTCGGTGACCACGTTGAACGACAGCACGCGCATGCCGCCGTGCACCGCCACGATGTTCTCGGGCACCAGCGACATGCCCACGACGTCGGCGCCGATCCCGCGCAGGAAGCGGTACTCGGCCGCGGTCTCCAGATTGGGCCCCGGCACGCCCACGAACACGGCGCGCGGCAGCGACAGACGCTGCTCGAGCGCCACCTTCTCGGCCAGCGCGATGAGCGCGCGCGAGTAGGGCTCGCTCATGTCGGGGAACCGCACGCCGAGATCGTCGTCGTTGGGCCCGATGAGCGGGTTGTCGCCCATGAGGTTGATGTGGTCGGTGGTGACCACGATGCTGCCCGCGGACAGGTCGGGGTTCATGCCGCCGACCGCGTTGGTGACCAGCAGCGTCGAGCAGCCGATCGCCTTGAGCACGCGCACGGGGAAGCCCACCTGCTGCATGGTGTAGCCCTCGTAGTAGTGCACGCGCCCCTTCATGACGGCGACCGGGCGACCCGCGAGTCGGCCGATGTGCAGCTCGCCAGCGTGGCTCTCGACCGTGGAGTGCGGGAAGTGCGGGATCTCGCCGTACGGCACGACGACCGCGCCCTCGAGTGCGCCCGCGAGGTCGCCGAGGCCGGTGCCCAGGATGATCCCGACCTCGGGCTCGGCGACGCCCGCGGCGCGCATGCGCGCGCGCACCGCGTCAGCCGCCTCGTGGATCCGGGTCCCCTGCTCACTCGCCATCGTCGTGCGCTCCGTTCGATCCGGGCCGCTCGGCCGCGAGCGCCGCCGTGAGGCGCTGGTGCGCCTCGGCCTCGCTCAGGCCCTCGACCTCGATCACCTTGCCGCGCGAGGACGCCCCCCGCACGACCGCGACCTGACGGCGCTTCACGCCGAGCAGCTCGCTCATCCACTCCACCACCGCCTCGTTCGCGCGCCCCTCGAGGGGCGGCGCCGCGACGGCCACCTTCCACTCCCCGCTCGCCAACCGCCCGAGCAGGGCGTTGCGACGCGCCCCGGGCTGGACCCGCAGCGCCAACCGCATCAACCGATCCGGTACGCGATCTCGCGCAGCGTGCTCACCACGAACTGCCGCAGGAAGGTGAGGAGCAGCATCGCCGCGAGGGGCGCCAGGTCGAAGCCACCGAACACGGTGGGGACGAGTCGCCGGATGGGTTCGCAGACCGCGTCGGACACCGCGTCGAGGAATCGCACGATGGGGTTCGAGGGATCGGGACGCACCCACGACAGCAGTGCGTTGACCAGCAGGACGAGCCACAGACCCTGCAACAGGATGTCCACGATGGTGGCCAACGCCCCCACGAGGTTCCCGACCACGAACATCATGCGCCTCCTGGCTGTGGTGAGCGCGCGCCGAACAGTGCCGTTCCCACCCGCACCATCGTCGCGCCCTCCTCGACGGCGACCTCGTAGTCGCCGCTCATCCCCATGGACAACTCCGGCAGTTCGCGCCCGAGGTCGCGCGCGACGAGGTCGCGCAGCTCGCGCAGCCGCACGAATCCCGGCCGCGCCTCCTCGGGCGTGCCGACCGGCGCGCCCACCGTCATCAGTCCCTGCAACCGCAACTCCGGCATGGCGGCGACCCGCATGGCGAGCGCGCGCACCGCGTCGGGTGCCGCGCCGAACTTGCTCGCCTCGCCGCTGATGTTGACCTCGAGCAGGACCGGCTGGACCTTGCCGGCGGCCCGCGCGCGTCGCGCGATCGCCTCGGCCAGGTCGGCGTCGTCCACCCCGTGCAGGCAGTCGAACATCGCCACCGCCTTGCCCGCCTTGTTGCTCTGGAGATGCCCGATGTGATGCCAGCGCGCCGCGTCCCGCGGCACCGTGCGCTGATGGAGCTCGGCCTCCTGGACCTTGTTCTCACCCAGGTCCATGAGGCCCAGCGCCACCGCAGCGGCGATGACGTCGGACGGCTGCGTCTTGACCACCCCGATCAGCGTGACCGATCCGGCCGGTCGCCCCGAGCGCCGCTCGGCGGCGGCGATGCGGTCGCGCACGGCCGCGAGATTCCGGGCCAAAGGGTCGGTTGGGAGGGTCACGGCGGCGGCGCAATATAGTGCGGCGACGGACTTTGCTCAAGCGCTCCGAGGGCGACCCGACCGGGCTGTCC
>JBEGJG010000197.1:0-4226 GCA_041184705.1 Candidatus Eiseniibacteriota bacterium | reverse complement strand
AGCGTGCACTCCACGTCCTGCTCGATCACCTGTCGCAGCCGATGCAGCGGGGTCGGGCGGATGGTCTCGGTGGGATGCTCCTGCTGGAAGCGGTCCATGAGCAGGCAGTACCGCTCGTCGAGCTTGCGATGCAGCGCACGCTCGTGCTCCACCGACCACACGTCCAGTACGGCGCCCTGCTCGACGAACTGCGCAAGGGCCTCGAACTGTGACTGATCCTCGATGGCGTTGATGCGCGCGAGCAGGTCCTCGTAGGCGAACCCCGGCACGACACCGCCCAGACTCCGCTCGATGGCCCGCACCTCGCGACGCAACTCCAGCGCCACCTCATCCAGATCGGGCAGCGGCGAAAGGGCGTTCTGTCGGGCGGACTCGATCGCGATCTCCAACTCACGCACTCGCGCCAGCCGAGCCGCCAACTCGGCGCGGTTCCCCATGGAGCGATCGCGCTGCTGCTGGGCCTCGAGCATCTTCTCGGCGCGCTGGATCACGTCCTGCCCGAGCGCACGTTTCGCTTCGACCGCCGCACGCATGTCTTCCAAGTCCGTCACCGGGCGCAGCCATGGCCGGATCCGCTCGTCCAACTGTCGATTGACCGCGGCCTGCACGCGCGCCTGGAACTCGACCCGCAGCGCATCGCGATCCGCGACGAGGCCATCCAACTGCCCGACGGCCTCGTCGCGACTACGCTTCATGGCGTCGAACTTCTCCTGCCACTGCCGGAGGTCCTGCGCATGCTGGCGCTCGGCATCCTCATGACGCTCACGCGAACGGCGCAGCTCGTTCCTCGCGGTAGTGGCATCGGCAGTGACGCTGTTCACCTGCGCCCGCAGCCGCGCCATCTCCTCCTCGTGCTCCTTCGTGAGCACACCCCCGCCCTCGCCCGCTTCGGCGAGGATCCCGCCCCAATCCTCGATGAACAGGCGGAACGTCCGCTGCAGGTCCACCGCGGCCTGCCGGCGCGCGGCTTCATCCGGCGCAGGGATCGCGGCATCGCCCGCGTCCAGCCGGGCAAGCCCGAACCGCACCACGTCCGCGCGAGGGTCCACGAGCAGCGAGGCCAGCGGATGGCTGCCGTGGAAGTAGATGAGCAATGCCTTCCACGCTTCCACGATGGCCTGCGTGGACAGCACCATGAGGACGCGCTGATTCAGCGTGCCTGCGCGCAGCAGCGAGAGCACGTCGGCGCGCGGTGGATCCGTGGCCCGCACGATGGCCGCAAGCCGTGACCGCAGGCTCGGCAGGTTGTCACGCTTCGCACGGAACCCCGGGAACAACCCGAGGTTCTTGCGAACGAACTCGAGGATCTCGTCGTCGGTCACATCGGCGACCATCGCGGCCATGAGTTCCCGGGCCGCGGAGGGCAGCTCGATCGGACTCCCCGCTCCTTCGGTGGGCGTGTGCTCGCTCATCCCTGCCCCCGCACGATCACCGCTTGCCCTTCGGACGCACGGGCACCTGCACCTCGGTCCACGGACGGTCCCCGGGGCCGGAGTACGCGAGGGCGCGCGGCTCGCCCGCCACCTCCCACGCAGGCTGCCCCGCGAGCCAACCCTGGATGCGTTCCAGTCCGAGCGTGGCCACCTTCTCGCTGAACGGACTCGACAGCCCAGCGCTCACCACCGTCACCGGTGCGGTATCCACCACGCGCACCCGGCCATCGTCTCCCAGCGCGCCCTCGTCGGGCGTGCGGTAAAGGAAGCTCACCGTCCAGCGCGCCTGACCCGAACGCGGCAGCGCGAGCGGGTCGTCATCGTCCCCCGCACGCAGATCCACCTCGACGGGACTCGTCATGGGGATGTCGCGCGACGAGATGTGTCGGTACAGCGGGTAGAACGAAGTCATCATGGCCATGCCGGCCGAACCCTCGCTGTCGATCTCGGCCCGGCGCACGCTGGGATAGGTCTTGAGCTCCAGCGCGCCCGGCGGCGTGGGTGCCGGATACCCCGCGGGCAGCGGCGCGCTCAACGCGAAGTCGGTGCCCTCGATGCGGTACATGCCGCGCCGCGACAGCGTGGCGCGCACATCGGCGTCACCGACCAGTCGCACGCTCGATCCCGGCGGCGGCACACGCAGGGGGGCGGCGAAGGCCACCGTGGCGAGCAGCATGAGGAGGCCGGGAAGGATCGGGAGCGACGCAGGGCGCAGGCGGAGGTTGCAGGGCGCCTGCCCGCGGGGGGAGGGACGACCGGGCACGGGGGCGATCTCCTCTATCGAAATCGGGTCGGGGGCCCATGAGGATACCACCGGAACTCATATCCCCCAACGACCTTGCCACATGCGCCCCCCGCGTCCTGACGCGAAGGGCCGGCCCCGCGGGTGCGGGACCGGCCCATTCGGGAACACCGGCTTCAGCGCGTGGGCGCGACCTCGCGCAGGGCCTCGGGGGTCGTGACCGCGGTCACCGGGCGGCCGTCGGCGAGCACCCGTCCGTACAGGCGCTGCAGTTCGGCCAGCACGCGGTCCATGCCGTACAGCGACTCGACCCGGGCGCGCGCCGCATCCCGCAGGCGCCGCGCGTACACCGCGTCCTCGAGCACCGTGGCGACCGCGCTGGCGAGCGTGGCCGGCTCGTCGTCGGCCACACGGTGCCCGCCGCTGTCGCCCAGCACCTCGTCGTTGCCGCGATTCGACGTGGCCACCACGGGCAGACCGCACGCCATCGCCTCGAGCAGCGCGATGCTGGTGCCCTCGAACCGCGACGCGGTCACGAAGCACGTGCTCGCCGCCAGGATCGCGCCCACGTCGGTGCGACTCCCCAGGAACGCCACGTGACGCCGCACACCCAGATCCACCGCCGTCGCCTCGAGCAACTGCCGGTCGGGACCGTCGCCCACGAGCACCAGACGCACGTCGGGGACGCGAGCCACCAGATCGGGCAGCATGCGCACCAGCGCACGCTGGTTCTTGCTCTCGACCAGGCGACCCACGCACACGACGTGACGCAGGCCGCGCTCGAACCCGGGTGGCAGCGGGGCCCCGGCCGAGCCCAGCGACGCCGGCGGCGGGGCGATGCCGTTCACGATGGTGTGCAGGCGCTCGGGCGGCACCGACCAACGATGACGCAGCTCCTCGGCGACCTCCTGCGAGACCGCCACCACGGCATCGGCATGGCGGTAGGTCCAGCGCAGGATGCGGCGCCGCAGCGAGTGCCCCACCGACCCCGGGCGCGAGCCCGGCGGCAGCGGCGACGGACTGTGCTCGGTCACCACCACCTTGCGGCCGAGGGCCCGCCCCACCACGAGCGCCATGGTGCCCGAATCGCTCATGTGCGCATGCAGGATCTCGATGCGCTGCGACCAAGTCTCGCGCGCCAACGCCCACATGCGTCCCGCCAACTCGACCCCGAGCAGCAGACGGCCCAGACCGCGGCGGCGCGGGCTCTCATGCACCGAGGCCGGCACGTGCGAGGCGTGCAGTCGCTCGCTCACGGGCCCGCCGCGCTGCCACGCGAAGACGCGCGGTCGGCAACGCCCACCGGTGTGCTGACCCACCGCGATGTCGGCGGTCAGGCACTCGGCCCCGCCCAGGCCCAACGAGGGGATCACGTGCATCACGGCCAACGTGGACGACGACTCGGACGCTCTCGGCGCCATGGACACCTCCCTGTAGGACAGGGTCGGCAGGCGAGCCCACCGAAAGCCTGCATCCCGCAGGCCACCCCTGTGCGGACTCCGCCCCGCCGCGTCCCGCGCATCCTGCGCGGGTGTTGCCACGACGGGCCGGCGACTCGATGCCGCGGGCGTGGACGCACCACGCAGGCGGCGGCGACGACTCCCCCGCTGGGACGCGCGATCGAACGACCATGCGTCGGACGGGGACGATCGGGAACCGGGATGTCGGCACTCGGCGTCGGGATGGGCGCGACGCTGGGAGCCGACTCGTCACGCACCGACCGGGCACGCGCTCCTCGCGTGCGCACGCGTCGCGATCCTTCGCGGCGCGGACCGATGCGCTTCCATGCTTTCTTCCGGCGGATGGACCGGACGACTTCCGTGTACGGGACCGTGTACGAGGTTCGACCGAGTCGTCAGGGGGTCGGGTGTCGTGTCGTCGAAGTGGAATCGGCCCGACTCAGTACTGCGGAATCTAGACCTCGACCGGGCCGAGGGCAAGGGGACACCCACCCCCTCACAGCCCCCGCAGTACGCTCTCGATGCGGTCGAGCCCCTGCTCGAGGATGCCACGCGAGGTCGAGAACACGATGCGCAGGTGGCCCTCGGCGC